>BNUD01000013.1 GCA_025997095.1 Betaproteobacteria bacterium
TCCGATGGACTCAAATATGGCGTTGACATTGCGGGGTCATGATTGGCTTTCAGTGATGGCTTTACAGGACTAATTATACCGTAAATTATTGATTTTGTGGGTTATTTTTGCTAACTTAATGGTATTGCGCGTAGGGGCACGGCGCGCCGTGCCCGATTTACCGTCGCCGTCAAAAGCGAGGCGCGCAGCGACGCGGCTTTTCTCTCATTGTTGCCAGGATTGCCACGTCGCTACGCGCCTCGCTTTTGACGCGCTTGACCAGCCATGCAGGTCAATGGAATGGACACCGCCTGTCCCCTACGGCATCGGATGTGCCAAACCGGGCGTGTTATCAACCCGTGACAGACAGACAGGAGGAATCCAAAATGAAGCTTGCCCGCATCGGCGTAGATTTGGCAAAGAACGTGTTTTTCCGGTTCGCATTAAAAACGAACCTTTGTCGACTTCGCCTTGCCGTGCAGTAGCACTGTCTTCGGGCAGTCTTCGCATCTCGTTTCTAATGCGAACCGGAATTCCGGGTACATGGTGTGAATGCGCGTAGGGGCACGGCGCGCCGTGCCCCTACCCGGCGCGCGCTGTACTGCGCGTTGCGGGCAGTGTCGCGGATTTCCCCTTGACATAACAAACAGTCTCATGCGTTAATCCGACCAATTTTTTGCCATACTCTGTTTGCATGATTCCGGTCTCCACACTCAACATGACACATCATCGTTTTTTCCTGCTGACATGTGTCAGCGCACTCTTTCCCGTCGCCGCACATGCCATTGACACGGCCACCCAGGTTCCGTTTCTGGCAAAAGGCGTGATTGAGCGCGCAAAGATGCATTTACGGCTGGATGGACTTCAGGATGAAGGCCTTCGCTATCGTCTGGATCTGGATACCCGAATGCGGCAAGCGGAAAAAGCATTGACCGAAGCGCGCTTGCAATTGGACGAAGCACGAGTACAAGAAACAAATGCCGAGATACCTGAAGAACAAGAAAAAGCGCGCAAAGCGGTAGAACGTTATCAGGAAGCAGAAACCGCTGCTGCAAAAATACATACTTCAGTATTGGAAGCCCATCAACAATTTTACGATTTCTACGACCACACGCCGGTTTATGCAGGATTCGTCAACAGCGGCGCAAAATATTACAACTGGAAAGGCAACAACCATAGTCACGGCAGCCAGTACCTGATCCCCGTAAACCTCTACGCAAGCTGGCAGAACTGGTCTCTGTTCGTCGGTAGCCAAATTCTGGGGGGGGGGGCACCACGAGTTCGGAAGCGGCTCAGCGCGCTCTATGGGCGATATGAATCTGAATATCAGCCGCCGCTTCGATATAACCCCCGGTGTTTATCTGGAAGCCTCACTCGGTGCCAATCTTCCGAGTGGTCGATCTGCTTTAAACAGAAAAGAACGTTACGCCCGTACTACGGGTGATCTCGTTGAACTGGATAATTTCGGGCAAGGCTTGCAATATCAGTCGGGGGTATCCATTACCTGGCGCCCTGCGGTATTTGATCGACTGACTTACGGGACGAGTTGGAACTTTTCCCGCTGGTACGACCAGACCTCTGACATTCCCGATGACGATACCAAACCCGGCAGAGAATGGAATCATTATCTGCGCTATCAACATGCCGAATCAGATTGGCAACTCGTCGCCGAGATATTCAATACCCGCTATGAGCGCAGTTACTTCAAGAATGGTGGCTATTACGATACCAGACCATCCTGGGCGTACAAACTCACCTACAACACGAAACTGACCTCTGATCAGGAATTAATGCTCTACTATTGGCCTGAGCGCCAGACCAAGAGCGAAGGGGGTTTGTTTGCCAGCAAAGGCTCAGCGCATGTGGATTTTTACGGTCTGACCTGGAGCAAGACCTGGGTTGGCGGGCATCGCCTGCGGCTTTCTTATGACCGCATGGAAACAGATGGCTCCCGCTTTAACGGAATGCGCGGCAATTCCGCGTCTTATTCCGAAGTAATGGGGCGCAGAAAAAACACCTTCGGCATCGGCTATGACTATGAAATAAATGAGAATACAAGCCTCTCTCTCGACACCCGTTATTTCCACATGAAAGACGGTAAATCCAGCAGTTATTCCGGTTTGATCGAGCCTGCCGTAAAATACAAGGGCAGCGGCGTGTTCCTGGTATTCAACCATAACTTCTCTTTCTGAATCATAGAAAGGTTAAGGAGATATCATGGATCAGGTTTTACAAAAACATAAAACGCTGTTTTTATCGACTCTCGTGGCAACCGGCGTTTACCTGCTATGGCGCATGTTTTTTACGCTGCCAACATCCATTGATGGCACGGTGGCTGTCATATTCGGCGTACTGCTTATCCTCGCGGAAGTGATGGGCGCACTGGAGTTTCTGAGTACATCCTACTTCCTTTCCGACATCCGTGTACCCAAACGCCCCGCTCCGCCTGAAGCATGGTATCCCGACATTGACGTTTTCATTGCGACCTATAACGAACCGGCAGACATCCTGCAAAAAACCATCAACGCCTGCCTGAACATGGAATATGTTGCCGGGCGAAGCGTAAAAATATATGTTTGTGACGATGGTCGCCGTGATGAGATTGGCGCGCTGTGCAAAAAAATGGGCGTGCGCCATCTCACCCGCCCGGACAACAAGGATGCAAAAGCAGGCAACTATAACAATGCGCTGAAAAAAAGTTCCGCGCCCCTGATTGCCAACTTCGACGCGGACATGATGCCACGCAGGGATTTCCTGTTGCGCGTCGTTCCCTACTTTTATATTTCACCCGGACAAAAAGCAGAGCATGAACGTCGTGACCTGCCCGCAAAGTCCGTCGGATTTATCCAGACACCACAGCGTTTTTACAACCCGGATTTATTTCAGTTCAATCTCTATTCTGAAAAAACAGCCCCCAACGAGCAGGATTATTTTTTCCAGGAAGTTCAGGCGGGCAGAAACAAATGCAATGCCGCAATTTGCGCTGGCACAAATGTTGTTTTTTCACGCGAAGCATTGCAGGAAATCGGCGGTTACGCCACAGGGGTCATTACCGAGGATTTCGCAACCGCGCTCCTGCTACAAGAACGGGGCTACGCAACTTATGCCGTGCCGGAAAATGTCGCGCACGGGCTGTCGCCGGTTGACCTGAAAAGTCTGATCAACCAGCGTCGCCGCTGGGGACGCGGTTGTATCCAGACCTTGTACAAATACAATTTTTTGTTCGGTAGAAATTTGAGTTTGGCACAGAAAATTGCCTATTGGAGCGCTTTTTTATACTGGTGTTTCCCGGTACGGCGCTTGATTTATTTGTCCAGCCCTATCCTGTTTGCGCTGTTTTCCATTCCCATGCTGCACTGCGGCCTGGCGGAGATTCTTGTCATCGCGATGCCAGCCTATCTCTTGCAATTCTTCGCCCTGCAAAAACTCTCGCACGGGATTAGAAACTACACCCTCTCGTCGGTCTATGAAAACATCTTGACGCCCGCCTTGCTGCCGTCAATCGTCGCCGAACTGCTGGGGATAAAGAAACGAACCTTTCACGTCACCGCTAAAAATCGCGCCCCGGAAGTGGAAGATCGCATATTCAAGGCGATACATACCTTGCCGCATATTGTACTGACCGTGCTGAACATTGTCAGTATTGCCTTGTGTGTTCGCGGCATGTTTGTGACCGGCTTGCCATTTTACCTGATTATCATTTTCTGGCTCATGGTCAATCTCTACACGACAAGCATGTCGATATTCTTCATGCTCGGGCGCAAAATTATGCGCGGTCATGAGCGTTTCGATGCTGCCATTCCCTGCGAAATAAGCTGGGAACCGCATCGCATTTCTGCCGTCACAAGCGATATTTCAGAACGTGGGCTTTCAATTCATCTTGACCCGCAACAATGCTGTTATATCCCCGATAAAGCAATTCTCGATATCCGCTTGAATACCGGACACTACCATGCAAAAATCAAAGGCAGGGTCGCCAAGGTCTCATCAGAAAATGGCGGCTATCGTTACGCATTTCAGTTATTGAAAACGCCGGATTTTGAAAACGAAAATGCCCTGTTCGCCATCGTATACGACCGCGAACCGAGCATCCCGGTCAGACTGGCGGAGGATAATAGCGCGCTCATGGATCTGGTTCGTAATATACAGACACGCAGGCTGCCCCGCCCACAGCTCATGAACCGGACGCAACCGCGCATACCGTTCTATACCGACATCCGAATTCCAAGACATGGCATCGTGCATCTCCGCGACTTCAATTTTGAATTCGTACTCATTTCATTTGACAACGGCGTGCCACCCTCTACACTCACCATTCCGTTGGATGATTGCCATATCATGTTGTGTTCGTTAACTGACGAAAGACATGCATGGGGGGCGCTCTATAAGGTTGTCAATGTAGACCAGATCGCTTATTTGCCCGCGTTAAACGCATTCATTCGACGTTTATCCAATGAATACCAATCCCGTCAAATAAAACCCAGGGCACCCATAGCACGTTCCACCGGAGAAGATGATGTGTTGGATGAAACTAAAACTGTTGAATGAGCCTGCTGAATGAAACAACTGCTTTTGTTCAGCCTGCTTGCTGCATTCATGAACGCGACCGCCTTGTCAGAACCTGTGTCGGATGGGGGAGACAGTCTGAACGCGGATGCGATTGTCGCCGCAAATTCCGTTATAGAAGGGGAAACCACTGTATTTTTACCTGCCGTGGCAAGGACAGAAAGCATCGCGCTCTATCGGGTCGCGGGCTATCCGCAGGCTGTATTTTCGCTCGCGCAACCAACACCCGGTGTCCGCATAACGGGCAGCGGACGCCTTGTTGTGCAAGATACCGCCCAAACTGGCAGGTTTGACATCATGGCGGACATCCATGAGGAACAAGCGCTCCACCTGACGATTGATCTGGTCATTCCACATGGCGAAGGCGCAGACATGGCACCACCAGAATGGGTACAGGAACTCAAGCCTCCTGCCTTCATGCCTGACGCGAACCTCTATTCAACACTCCGCTACATCTTGCTGGCGCTATCCGGATTGGCATTTGTGATTTACCGATATGGTCGCCGTCGCAACAGCGCCATGACGGGGACAATATCCGGCGCGACTCAGAGAAAATAACATGTTATTTTCAAGCCTCATCTTCATCCTGTACTTTCTGCCCATTGCCGTCATCGGGTATTATGCGCTGTCATTTTCCCGGAGACTGCAAAACTATTTTCTGTTTTTGATCAGTCTGTTTTTTTATGCCTGGGGCGAACCCTCCTACGCGCTGCTGATGTTGGCATCCATCACAGGAAACTATATTTTTGGCTTGCTGGTTGCACACCGTAGTCAGCATCGGCGCAAAATTCTGGGTGTCGGGATCCTGTTTAATCTTGCCATTCTGTTTTATTACAAATATGCTGTATTTCTGCTTGCCAATTTATTTCCAGAGACAGGCGTGCTGGACAGTTTTCGTAACATCATATTGCCGCTGGGCATTTCATTTTATACCTTCCAATCCATCTCATATTTGATTGATGTCTTTCGTGAGCGGGTTCGTGTGCAGAAAAACCCGCTTTACCTTGGAATGTACATCGCCTTCTTCCCGCAACTGATCGCGGGGCCGATTGTGCGGTATAACGAAATCGAAGATCAGATTGTCAACAGATGTTCAACCTGGGAGAAATTCTCGGTCGGTTTCTGCCTCTTTGCGACAGGACTGGCGAAAAAAATATTTATCGCCAACAGCATGGGCGCCGTTACGGATCACATTTTTCTGATGGCGGCAGTCGACCACGTCCACGTATCCACTTCCCTTGCGCTCCTCGGTGTGATGAGCTATAGCTTTCAGATTTATTTTGACTTTTCCGCCTATTCTGACATGGCAATCGGCTTGGGGTTAATGTTCGGTTTCAAACTTCCCATGAACTTTAACTACCCCTATATTTCGACCTCCATCACCGAATTCTGGCGGCGTTGGCACATTACTCTGGGCGCATGGTTCAGGGATTATGTCTATTTCCCTATGGGGGGTTCCCGTGTTCCCTATGACCGGGTGGTCTTTAACCTCCTGATCGTATGGCTCCTGACCGGGATATGGCATGGCGCGGAATGGACATTCGTTTTATGGGGGCTGTTGCATTTTATCTGTATTGCCGGAGAAAAACTGTTCAAGCTACCGACAACGGGGAGTGTACATTCATTTTCACGCCATCTCTATGTCATCACGGTGCTGCTGATTGGCTGGACTTTATTCAGGGTGGAAAATCTGACTGAAGCTGGAAAATATTTCAGTTGCCTCTTTGGAAAGTATGGATTCTGGAGTGACCAGACATGGATGTTCCTGAAAGAAAACGCGGTGTACTATGTTCTGGCGGTCATATTCTGCCAACCCATCACCGGGAGATTCAAGTACATGCTGGCAAATGCTCACTTTGGCGGGTTCGGAAAAGTCATCATGAGCCTGTACGCAGTCGCTGTCACCGCTATGTTTGCGCTCTCTGTCGTCTGGCTCGTCAAAGGCGCATACAACCCATTCATCTATTTCAGATTCTGAGGAGGCCTCCATGCAAGCAATATTCAGAATGAAAAAAACGGCAGCGTTGCTCCTGCTGTGCGTTTATGTCACATTCGTATTTTTGAATCTGCACATCAGCCTTCCTGTCCTTTCCGAAAGTATAAAAAATCACACCCGGAGCAAGCAATCCATTTCTGAATTTCCAAAAGCATTTGAGCATGTTGCCAACGAAACCATCTACGAGAAGCAATCCATCATCAACCTGTATTCGCTTATTCAAGTGATACTGGATAAAAATGAGGAAAATAATTTTGAAGTGGTCAAGGATACAGATGGAAATGGACAAATCACCTGGTTCCAGGAAAACACATGGATAGATCCCGTCATTTTTGAGCGCCTTGATAAATTCAAAGCAAATTTACCTCAAAATACCCGATTGATTGCCATCGTATTTCCTGATAAACAGATCCGAAATTACACCCGATTTTCCACCGGCTTGCCGAATAATTATGTCAATGAAAGAGCTGACTTCTTCATATCCAGGATGCAAGACATGAACATTGACGTGCTCGACACGCGTGAAAATTTAATGTCTTCGGGTCTCGATACGAGCAATTTATTCTTTCAAGGAGATCACCACTGGCGACTTGAGACTGCTTTTTTTGCATTTACAGAAATCGCAAAATTCATGAACACATCTTACAATCTCCCGCTCGATCAATTTTATATGGATCGCGCAAATTACAACAGCGTCAAATACTCGAAAGTATTCACGGGTTCCCTGTTCAGAAAAACAGGATTCCCTTTTCTTGACGCAGACGATTTTGAGCTGATGTATCCAAAATTTTCCACAAATTATAAATTCTCGGAGAAAAACAGCCATAGTCTCGAAGACTTATATAGTCGACAAGATCGCTTCGAACGTGTATTTTTCATCCCGGATAGCGAGCGCAAACAAGTTGAGATCCATCTTGGTTATAATGCGATGTCGAGTGGAATGGACTACGTTCGGCGCATACAAAACATGAATCGCAAAAATGGTCAAACTTTGCTGGTCATTCAGGACTCATTTGGTAATGCTGCTACACCATTTTTGGCCGCGCTTTTTTCAGATATCTGGATTATCGATCCTCGCACCTATATTGGCAATGGCTATTCGGATTTAATCAAAACAGCGCAGCCTGACTACGTAATCATAACCCTTTGTGCGTCACTTTGGTCTAGCACCGATTTTTTCCCTATCGCAATGGAGCGGTAAACATGCGCTGCTTCCTTATTCCGACTCACATTAAAAACGATCCTTTGTCGACTTCGCCTTGCCGTGCAAGAGCACTGTCTTCGGCTCGTCTTCGCGTCTCGTTTTTCATGCGAATCGGAATTACTCTATTTGCACTCATGCTGTTATTTGCGTCCAGTCCTGGCAAGGCTGATATCAGCGCGCCACCCTTCAAGCGCGTGATGAATATGGGCAACGCACTGGAAGTCCCTCCTGGCCAATACTGGGGTATCAAGATTGAGAACGCTTATTTTAATATCATTAAACAGGCGGGTTTCGATGCCGTCAGATTGCCGGTACGTTTTTCTGCTTACACAGGCGAAGCGCCTGATCATATTCTTGATCCATACTTTATGGCAAAGGTGGATGACCATGTTCGCCATGCCTTGAGTTCAGGTCTTGTCGTCATTCTTGATTTGCATCATTTCGATGAATTAATGGCATCACCCATTGAAAGAAAGCGGCAGTTCCTGTCAATTTGGTGGCAACTGTCAGAACGTTACAAAGACTATTCTGATCAATTGATTTTTGAAATACTGAATGAACCCACCGGTGAATTGCAAGGCGATTTATGGAATGATTATTTGCAGGAAGCTGTTTTTATGATTCGAGTCAACAACCCTAATCGTTATCTCGTCATCAGCACTGACACCATGAATCATATCGCTGGTCTCGCGCGCCTGAAAATTCCACAAACGCACAAGCTCATTTTGTCATTTCATTACTACGCCCCTTTTGAATTTACTCATCAAGGTCAGGCTTTCGCTGGACTGCAAGATAAAACAGGTCGCACATGGGGCTGCACCCCTGCTGAATTACAAGAGTTACAGCGTGATTTTCAAACGGTTCGAGACTTTGCCTCGTCACATGGCTTGCCTGTATTTCTCGGAGAATTTGGCGTTAATACCATGGTAAGCGATCAAGAAAGAGCCTTATGGACGACCGCCGTGCGACAGCAAGCCGAAAAACTCGGCTTTGCCTGGGGCTACTGGGAATTTGGCTCTGGATTTTCAGCCTACGACCTCGAAAAAAATGCCTGGCGTCCAGAAATTCTGAATGCGCTTGTCGGAGCAAGGCAATCGCGTAAATGTCAATAAAATAATCCATCACGCTTTTCGTGAGGTACGGCGGTCAATCCCTTCACTCCCCCCACCCTCGCCTCCGCGCTGGATTGCCACGTCGCTCTGCGCCTCGCAATGACGGCAAGCGCGGTTTCTCGCAGGTCGGGCAAGCCGCAGGCGCAACCCGACATTTAGAGCAGATTAACTTAACCTGGCTCACATCCATTGCCATCGTGTAGGGGAGAGCATTGCGCGCCCCTACGTAAAAACCGAAAGCGCGCCAAGTTTGATTTGCGTACCAATTTGTTAATCTGCTCTAAACCAACCTCGCCGGCGGGGACGCCGGCGCTCCCAGGGGCGCAGGATGCGCCCCCCACTTTCAGGCGCTCACGTCGACGCTCTGACCCAGATTGGGCGGATTGCTCGACATTTGCGGCAACGCCTCTATCAACTGCGCGGCGGCTTGCGCCTGCATGTCGATGGCTTTTTTGAGTACGCTGATGTTGATTGCATCCCCCGCTTGTCCGACCTGATTCGTCAGACTGCCGATATTTGCACTATTGCCGATGTTCATGATGATCGCACTTTCTTTTATTCGTCCAGATGGCTAAAGTATAGGCTTCTTTTCCACGCTTGCAGAAATTCACATCATGTCTAAACAAAACCTGTCGTTGTCGCCAGCCGCCGCCCCGCAATCGGGGGAAGACAGCTTCTCATTGGAAGATGTGGGCGATCTGGAAGCCGCTGCCCGTGTCGCCTTCGCCGACGAAGCGCGTATCGGCGCTGGCGGCAGTATATTGCCGAATGACCCCGGTTTGCAGTTTCCCGACCTGTTGGCAGAAGGCGAAGCGCCACGGCAACGCGTCAAGAGCAATGCGGGCACACAACAAACTCGCGCGGGTGCTGCGGGCGCTTTGCTGGGCGGGCTGCGTGAACAGGCGCACGGTCTGCTCGAACAACAGGCCGCCCGCGAACGTCAGCATTACCAACATGCCGCGCAACTGGATCGCTCGCTGCGCCAGGTGTTTGCCTATCTGCACGATATGGTGCAGCAACTGAACGTGGTGCGCCCCTCCATTCCCCGCGACTATCCCCTCGCCGACCAGCAATCGTTGCATGGTCTCGTCTGGCAGCAAGGTTATGCGGATTACCGCACGTCTTCTCTTTCTGAACAGGCGTTCATGGAAATCGTCACCCTGACTTACCGACTGGTCGGACAGGACAAGCCCGTCGTACTCGACCGCGATGGCAATCTGGGAGAAATCTTCCGGCAGCGTCTGTTCGACTTCAATCTGAACATGAAAGTGAAGGAAAGCCGCAACAAGCACGAGCTTCTGGAATCTGTCCGCATCACCATCGCGCAGGAAGTGAATGTCAATGTGCGCTGGGAGCCGGATTATGATGACGGCGTGCTGTTGGTGCACGTCCGCAATCTGGAACGTCTGGGCTACGCGACCTACCGTCTGCCCGCCGACGCGCCCATGAATCCGACGCTGATGGAAGAATTCGGACGCATGGTGCTGGGGCATCCGCACCGTTTTCCACACGTCGCCCGCCATCCTTCATAGGGTATGGCTTTTGTCGCCGCGCGCAAATCCGATGAGCGGGGCGTCGATGTTTTTGCCCATCGCCATGACCTTGAACAATTCGCCCATTTCCTGCGGCGCGATGAGTTTTTGCACGGCGACCGTGGCTTTAATGTAGGGCAGGCTGGCGGGTTCGAGGGTTGCGAGATCATCCAGCAGCCCGCAATTCAATAAAAACTGCGCCTGATGGGTGTAGCCCAATAATTCCAGTCCCGCCGGATAGGCGGTTTCAATCAACGCGGTGAAATCGACGTGCGCGGTGATGTCTTGCAAACCCGCCAGAATCAGCGGGTCGGGGTGCGCGTGGTGGCGGTAGTGGCACATCAGCGTGCCGCTGTTCCGGTCGGGGTGATAAAACTCGTGGCGGGGAAAACCGTAGTCCATCAGCAGCAGACAGCCCTGCGTCAGCCGCTCGCCCCACGCCGCCGCCCATGCGGGCGCTGCCAACGCCACTTCACTCTCAAAACCGGGGGGAAGCGGACACGCTCCGGCAATCGCTTCTGCCGCTTGCAAGAGCCTGCCAGTGGCAGGGCGGGACTGCCACTGGAATTGCCCGGCAGCGTCCAGGGTAATACCACGTTCAAAAATCTCGCCGGGTTGCCATGCCACGCAATGCACGGGTATGGCGTCGAGCAATTCATTGCCCAGGACCAGACCGGAAAAACGCGCGGGCAAATCGTCCAGCCAGATGATCCGATTGAGCAAATGCGGCGCTTGCCGTGCCAGCAATTCGCGCTGACGCTGGCGCAGGTCGGTGGAAATTTCCAGAATGCTGTAAGTTTCCGGCAAGGCGTCCTGCGCTTCCAGCGCGCACAGCAAATCCGCCGCCAGTCGCCCGGAACCCGCGCCCGCTTCCAGAATGTGCGGCGCGCTCTCCGACATGATTTGCGCCGCCTGGCGGGCAAGCGTCCGGGCAAACAGGGGCGTCAATTCCGGCGCGGTGACAAAATCCCCACTGGCGCCGAATTTCTGCATCCATGCCGTGTAGTAACCCAGACCGGGCGCATAGAGCGCGGCAGCCATGAAATCGGCAAAGGAAAGCCAGCCGCCCGCCGCCGCAATCCGGCGGGCAATTTCCCTTTGTAGCTGCTGGCTGTGGGCGAGGGCTTCGGGTGCGGGTTGCGGCAGGGTCATGGCGCATCATTCCAACAGGTCAAGGGCGGGATTTTATCTTTTGCGGGAAGGGGATGCCGTAAAATGCGCTCTCTCACCATAAACGGATTTTTTCGTGCCAGCTTCTCAAACCCTGCAACGCCTCGAAAAATGGCTGTTGCGTAAAATCGGCAAGGCGATTGCCGATTACAACATGATTGCGGATGGCGATACGGTATTGGTCTGCGTTTCCGGCGGCAAGGATTCGCAGACGCTCCTCCACCTGCTCCGTCTGCTGCAACAGCGCGCGCCGGTCAGATTCCGGCTGATTGCCATGAATCTCGACCAGAAGCAGCCGGGCTTTCCCGCCCATGTGCTGCCCGCGTGGTTTGAAAAAAGCGGCGTCGAATTTCGCATCGTCGAAGCCGATACTTACTCGGTGGTGAAGGAAAAAATCCCGGAAGGCAAAACCACCTGTTCGCTTTGCTCGCGTCTGCGGCGGGGCATCATTTATCGCACCGCCAAAGAATTGGGCGCGAACAAAATTGCCTTGGGGCATCACCGCGACGACATGGTGCACACCCTGTTTTTGAACCTGCTCTTTGGCGGCAAACTGAAAGCCATGCCGCCCAAGCTCATCACCGATGACGGCGCGCATCTCGTGATTCGTCCCCTCGCCTACTGCGCCGAAAACGATATTGCCAAATACGCCAGAGGCATGAAATTTCCCATCATCCCCTGCAACCTCTGCGGTTCGCAAAACAACCTGCAACGGCAAAAAATCCGCGCAATGATGCAGGATTGGGACAACCGTTTTCCCGGTCGCACCGAAGCCGTATTCACCGCGCTGCAAAATGTCGTTCCCTCGCATCTCGCTGACAATACGCTGTTCGATTTCCGCGCATTAAAACTGGAAGGGCGGATTGGCGACGAGGGCGACACCTTGTTTGATCCGCCGGAACTACCGTCCGTCGGCTCTTTTCCGCTGCCTGTCCGTTTTGAAAGATAAGCGGGTTATTGGATTTGCCAGACTTTTGGTATGATTTAAGCTAATCGACTCATTTTGAGGAATTGCAGTGATTACCATCGTTCGCGGCGAAATTGTCGGGGGGGTACGTCTGGCCAGTCGGCTGGGCGAGCAGGAATCCGGGCACACGGTCATTCGTTGCCTCAAGAAGCTGGAGCGCGTCGGCGAGGGGTTCCGTGGTCGTGTTCTGGATTCCTCCCCCAACGGGCGCATCGGGTTCGTTTTTCCCTCGTCCGAAGAAGCCTGTCTGGCTGCCATCGAAATGCAGCGTCGCTCGGCGGATCTGCCTGCGGTCGCCGGTATCAAGTTGAATCTCCGCCTCGCCCTGTTGTCAGCGCCCACCGAAGAACAAGCCGCTCAGGGCGTCGGCAAAATTCTGGGTCTCTCCCTGCCCAACCAGATTCTCTGCGACCGGAAAACCCTGCTGGAAGTCGCCGCCAATGTCGGTCTGAAAGTACGCGACCTGCATCAGCAAATCAACCTTGCCAACGGCAAGGAAACCGCCCATATCATGGAATTGATCTGGCACGAAGGCGATGAAGAACTGCCCACCACGCTGACCTCCACCATGCTGTTGTCGCAGGAATTCACCGCGGACGAAAACCCCCACACGCAGCCGGGCGTTCCCGGCGCTGCCCGGCTGCGCGTGCAGTACGGCGACAAAAAGATCATCCTCGATGAAAGAACGCCCTTCGTTACCCTGGGGCGCGAATACCACAATGACTTTGCAATTGACGACAGCCGCATTTCCCGCCAGCACGCCCGCATCGAACGCAAGGGCGGGCATTATTGCCTGGTGGATATGAGCACCAACGGCACTTTCGTCAAACTCTCCAGTTCGCCGGAAGTCTTTTTGCGTAAAAACAGTATGCCCTTGCGGGGCAGCGGTAAAGTGTGTCTGGGCGCTTCCAGCCGCGACCCGGACGCGAAAATGCTGGAATTTGAATATCTCTGATCCCCCACACCAAACCGACCTCATCGGTCGGTTTTTTATCACCCTCGTTTTTCACACGTCCACGTCATGAGCTTCTTCAAAAAACACCTGTTCATCTGCACCAACCCACGCCCCGAAGGTCAGCCCAGTTGTAATCCGCGCGGCGGCGACGAATTATTCACCTTCATCAAAAAACGCGCCAAGGAACTGGGCGCGGACGCCGCCGGAATCCGCATCAGCAAGGCGGGCTGTCTGGGGCGTTGCGACCGCGCGCCCGTGCTGGTGATTTACCCGGAAGCCGTCTGGTACACCTTCATTGACGAAGAAGACCTCGAAGAAATCATCCAGCGCCATTTGTTCAAGGATGAGCGCGTCGAACGTTTGCTCATCGCATGACGGTCAGCGCAAGCAACCTTGATGTTGCTGGCGCCGTCGGCAATATCGAAGTCATCATGGAAATCCCGTCCATACCGCACGGTGGGCGGTTACGGGGGATTGCGCTGGTCGCGCATCCGCATCCCGTCGGCGGCGGCGCGAATACCAACAAGGTTGCCCATACCCTCGCCAGAACTTTTCTGCATCTGGGTTACGCCGCCCTGCGCCCCAATTTTCGCGGCGTCGGACGCAGCGAAGGCACGCACGATGAGGGCATCGGCGAAGTCGACGATCTCATGGCGACGCTCGACTTTGCCCATGCGCGACTTGACCCGCAGCACGAACTGCCCGTGGCGCTTGCCGGTTTTTCCTTTGGCGCGTACTGCCAGACGCATCTTGCCCGCCGTCTGGCAGCCGCAGGGCAAGCAGCAAAACGGCTGGTGTTGGTCGGCACCGCCGCCGGTTTCGTGGAAGGCACGCGCCATTACGACACCGAAGCCGTTCCCGCCGACACCATCCTCATTCACGGTTCCGCCGACAGCACCGTACCCCTCGCCAATGTGCTCGCCTGGGCAGAACCGCAAGACCTGCCCGTGGTGGTGATTCCCGGCGCGGATCATTTTTTCCATCGCCGATTGCATCTGATCCGCGACATCATCCTGCGGGCCTGGCATTAATGGACGCCCCGCTCACCGTACAGGATTTACACAAGACCTACGCGCAAGTTCCCGTCGTGGATGGACTCTCCTTCGTGCTCAAAAAGGGGCAATGCTTCGGACTGTTGGGTCCCAACGGCGCAGGCAAGACCACGACCCTGAAACTCTGTCTGGGACTGACCGCGCCCAATGCCGGACACATCACGCTGGCGGGGCTGCCCATTCCCGCCGAAGCCAAAACCGCCCGCAGACGCATCGGCGTCGTACCGCAATTCGACAATCTCGACCCCGATTTTACCGTCAGCGAAAACCTGTTCGTGTTCGGGCGCTATTTCGGGCTGACGCGCGCCGACATCGAACCGCGCCTCACCTGGCTACTGCAATTTTCCGGTCTGGAAAACAAGCGCGACGCCCGCATCAGCACCCTCTCCGGCGGCATGAAGCGCAGGCTTACGCTGGCGCGCGCGCTGGTCAATGACCCCGACATCCTGTTTCTCGACGAACCCACCACCGGGCTTGACCCACAAGCCCGCCGCCTGATCTGGGATCGCCTGAATACCTTGAAGAACGCGGGCAAAACCCTGCTGCTGACCACACATTTCATGGACGAAGCCGAACGCCTCTGCGACCAGTTGATCATCATCGACAACGGGCGAAAAATCGCCGCTGGCAGCCCCGGAGAACTCATCGCCCAACACATCGAGCCGCAGGTCGTCGAAACGCTGGGCGATGCTGGCGAAATACTGGCGGACAGCGCCGGGCTGCATGGGGTTCGCGTGGAAAAAACCGGCGAAACCACCTTTTTCTATTGTCAGGACGCCCAATCGCTGTTGGCGACGCTGGCCGGCAAAAACCTGCGTACCCTGCATCGCGCCGCCACGCTGGAAGATGTGTTCATCCGTTTGACAGGACGGGAATTGCGTGACTGATATAATGGACAGCGCAAATGCCGCAGTGCGGCAAATACGGTTTACACTTATAAATCTCATAAAACAGGAAAACTCATGCTTCGGATATCATCCCGTCAAACAATGGTGGTCTGGTTTACCCTGATTCTTGTTCTGTTGGGCGGCACGGTCGTGCAGAGCTGGCAACTGTTGGAACGAATGGTTACGCAAAGCCGCGACAGCAATGAACAATCCGTGCACCTGAGCGCCACCTTGCAGGAACTGGGCGAACGCAACACCGATCTGGAACGCAGCGCCCGCCAATACCTGCTGGTACGCCAGGAGGCTTTTCGCGCCAGCTTTGACGCCACCCTGAATCAATCGGTGGATCTGATTCAACAACTGGAAGCCTATGAGGACATTCCTTTGCGCCCCATGCTGGAAGAATGGCGCAACGCCACCCAAGAACTGGCGACAAGCCTGAAGGATCCTGGCGCGGAACCAACCCCGCTGATCGTGCAGGTACAATTTTCAAGACTGACGGATCTCTATAATCGTATCCGTCAAACCTGCCAACAGTGGACGGATGTCCACAACCAGCGCCAGTTAACGGAACTGGAAGGCAAACAGATGCAACTGAAACTGCAATTCCTGTTTGCGCTCGTGGTATCCATCGTGGTCGCCATCATTCTGGGCTGGTGGCTGATTCGCCCTCTGCGCCAGATGGAGCAGGCAATTACCCTGATGGGGCGCGGTTATTTCGACGACAAGGTCTCCGTGCATGGCCCCGCCGACATGCAGCATCTGGGGACGCGACTGGAATGGTTGCGTCAGCGCCTGGCCAGTCTTGAAAATGACCGAAAAACCGTTTTTCGCCATATTTCGCAGGAACTGAAAATGCCCATCGTCGCTGTCCGGGAAGCCTGCGCCCTGTTTGCCGAAAATACGACGCCGGAAAATCAGGAAAGCATCCTCGACATCCTGCGGCACAATGCCGACATCCTGATGAAACAACTGGAGGGTCTGACGCGCATGACCACCCAGGTTTTTGAAGCCCGCCGCCAGCAACGCCATTCGGTTTCCCTGCCGCAATTCCTGCAACTCGCCGTTGATGCCCTATCCGAACAGAGCCAGCGCAAAAATATCAAAATCCGCATTGAAGCGCCGGGAGCGCATGTGCCGCTGGATACCGAAAACGTGGGCGCCATCTTGGCGGCGCTGCTGCAAAACGCCATCGCTTTCAGCCCGCAAGACGGCGAAATCACCCTCTCAGCCACCACCGATGAAGACAAGCTGCGTCTGGAATGCAAAGATCAAGGGGCGGGCGTCACGCCCGAAGACGCCGAACACATTTTCGACCCTTTCTATCAGGGCACGTTCCAGACGGCGGATGAGCGTCAGGGCAGCGGCGTCGGGCTGACCATCGTGCGCGAATTGACGTGCATCATGGGCGGGAATGTGCAATACATCAACAATGGCGCAGGCGCCTGTTTTTGCGTGGATTTACCCCATGAAAACTGATTTCTTTTCCCGTTTCTTTTCCCTTGTTGCGGTACGCCTCAAAACCTGTCTGCTCGTCGCCTCTGTCGGTCTGCTCGCGGCAGGCTGCGTGACAACGCCCGACAGCCCAGCCACGGCAAACCGCAATGACAACAATACCCGCCGCGCCGTCGCCGTTAATCTGGACCGGTCAAGCGCAACGCCGGAAGCCCTGCTGGCCTATTATCAGGCGCTCTCCGCAATGCCCGCCAACGATCTGGTGCGCGAACGCCGATTGCTCGACCAACTCGGTTTGGCGCCCGACACCCAGCTCCGTCAGGCGATGGTCCTGGGGCATCCCCGCCTGCCCAGTCCTGAGCTGACGCGCGCCAACGGGATGCTGGAAAATCTGCTGAAATCCGACCCTACCGATGCCAAGGTCAATGATCTGCGCCCCATCATCCGTCTGCTGGCAGACAGCTATGCCGAACGTCTGCGGCAGGAAAACACCCTGCGCCGCCAAAACGCACAAATAGAAAAGCAACATCAGAGATTGCTGGAAAGCCAGCGGCAGGCAAGCGAAACCAAACGCCAGGCCAGCGAATTGCAGACCCAACTGGAAGGACTTGCCAACATCGAACGCTCCCTCCCCCGCACCCGCACCGTCCGTTCCGCTAACAAGCTATAGACACCCATTGAATTCGCTGGCGAAGCGGCATACAATCGCGCCTCGTTCCGGCATCACCGGATGATGATCAATGCGGGCGTCGTATAATGGTAATACCCTAGCTTCCCAAGCTAGAGCCGTGGGTTCGATTCCCATCGCCCGCTCCACGCATTTCGCAGCGCCAAACCCCATAAGCCAGCTTCGCCCAGGCTGGCTTTTTTGCATTTTCAGCCCGGACACTATACAAACTGAAACAAAATACCGTCTGCAAGTCATATTCAATTTACAACTTCTGGGTTAAATAGCGCCCGTATCACTTACCAACCATCAGGAGTTTTGTAATGAACAACATGCATAAAATCATCGTCGCCTTCCTGGCGACTTCCAGTATCGCTCTGGGCATCACCACCGCCAGCGCGGAAGGTCACCATGACAGCAAGAAAGGGCACGAGGGCAAAACATGGCACAGGGACGCGAAGGAAAACATCGCCGCCCGTCATGAACGTCTGCACAAGGCGCTGAACCTGACGGCAGCGCAAGAACCGGCATGGCAGGCATTTATCGCCAAAGCCGCGCCCGAAGGCTGGGAGCAACAGCGTCCCGACCCGAAAGAGTTGGACAAGCTGACCGCGCCGGAACGTCTGGAAAAATCACTGGAACTTTCCCAAAAACGTCAGGAATTTTTGAGTCAACGCCTCGCCGACCTGAAAGTTTTTTACGCCCAACTTTCACCCGAACAGCAAAAAACCTTTGACAAGCAGCATCGCGGGCATGGTCAAGGTCATCCGCGCCGCAAGTGAAAAAACACCAATCGCCAAGGTGTACGCCCCTGTCCGGGGCGTTTTTTATGGGTGCAAAATCTCGCGCACCAGTTCCACCCAATAGGCGATGCCCACGCTCAGGACTTCATCATTAAAATCGTAATTCGGATTGTGCAGGGTGCAACCCGCTTCGCCGGAGCCATTGCCGAGCCAGACATAGCAGCCGGGCTTTTTTTGCAGCATGAATGAAAAGTCTTCCGCCGTCATCGCGGGGGCGATGTCGGTCAGCACATTTTTGTGTCCCAGCGCCTTTTCCGCGACACGGCGGCACGTTGCGGCTTCCGCTGCCGTGTTGATGGTCGGCGGGTAGAGGCGGTTGAAGCTGACCTCAATCCGCGCCCCGAAGCTGGCGGCCATGCCTTGACACAGGCGGCTGACGGCGGCTTCGACCGCTGCCTGAATTTCCGGTTTGAAGGTGCGGATGGTGCCGCGCAGCGTCACTTCGTCGGGCAGGATATTCCACGCCGAACCGGCATGGAACTGGGTGACGCTGACCACGGCGGCATCCAGCGGCGAAAGATTGCGCGCCGCCACGGTTTGCAGCGCCGTGACCAGATGGCAGGCGGTCACAATCGCGTCGACGCCCTGTTGCGGCATGGCGGCATGGCTGCCCTGCGCGCTGACGGTCATTTCGAGGCGGCAGGTGCTCGCCATCACCGCCCCGGCGTGTATCGCCATCGTGCCCACGGGCAGACCCGGCCAGTTGTGCAAACCATAGACGGATTCGACCGGAAAACGCTCGAACAGGCCTTCCTCGATCATCACCGCCGCGCCGCCTTCGGCTTCTTCGGCGGGCTGAAAGATGAACGCCACGCGGCCATCGAAATCGGGATGTTCCGCCAGATAACGCGCCGCGCCCAACAGCATGGCGGTGTGCCCGTCATGCCCGCAGGCGTGCATACAGCCCGCGTGGGTAGAGCGATGGGCAAAATCGTTCTGCTCATCCAGCGGCAGCGCGTCCATGTCGGCGCGCAGACCCACCATGCGCTTGCCGCTGCCCGCCCGCAGTACGCCGACGACGCCGGTTTTCGCCAGACCACGGTGGACTTCCAGACCGTAAGCCTGCAATTCGCGGGCAACGATGTCGGCAGTGCGTTTTTCAGCGAAGGCGAGTTCCGGGTGCGCGTGCATGTCGCGGCGCAGGACGGTCAGTTCGGCAAGGAAGGGCAGGGATAAAGGTTTCATATTCAGACAGTCAGGAATGCGAACGCCTCGCAGAGCGAGGCGTAAAGTGGGGGGAGCATCCTGCTCCCCTTTGTTTATCTGGGGAGCTGGAAGCTCCCCCCCACCATGTTCAGCTTCGATGGGTGTAGTCCGCCAACAGTTTCAGCAATTCGGTTTCGTTGTACGGCTTGCCCAGATATTGATTGGCACCGATTTCCATCGCCAGATTGCGGTGTTTGTCCGCCGTGCGCGAGGTAATCATGATGACCGGAACCTTGTCCAGCCTGTGGTCGCCACGGACATTGCGGACGAAATCGAAGCCGTCCATGCGCGGCATCTCGATATCCGACAAAATCACGTCGGGCATCAGTTCGATCAACTGTTCCAGCGCGTCGACGCCATCCTTGGCAAGTTCGACCTGATAGCCTTCGCGCACCAGGAGCTTGCTGGTAATTTTGCGAACGGTGAGCGAGTCGTCGACCACCAGAACAATCGGCTGGTGGCGCACAACGGGAACATCGTCGAGCACGACGGGGGAGAGCGTTCCCGCCGGCAGCGTCGCTGTAGCGGTCGCGGAACCCTCCTGCGCGGCGGCAACGGTGGCGGAGAGCGCCAGACGATTCGCCAGCGCGACCGGATTCAGAATCAGCACCACCTTGCCGTCGCCCAACACCGTCGCGCCCGATATGCCGACCACCCGCGCCATTTGCGGACCGACGTTCTTGACCACGATTTCCTGATTGCCGATCATTTCGTCAATCAGCACCGCCACCCGTTGCGTACCGGAACGCAGCAGCATCACCCAGTACAGGCGGCGTTGTTCGGTCAGGCTTTGCTGGTCGCCCAGCAGACGGGGCAGGTAATGGAATGGGTAGTGTTTGCCCTGCCAGACGGCTTCGCCCTTGTCGCGCATGTCGTTGATGATGCGTTCCTGCACTTCCATGACCTGTTCGACCATTGAGGAAGGCACGGCAAGCAGTTTGCCGCCCGCTTGAATCAACACCACCTGGGTCACGGCGAGGGTGAGCGGCAGGTAGAGGCGGAAGGTTGTACCCTGCCCCTGTCTGGTCTGGATTTCGATACGACCACCCAGAGCGGTGACTTCGGTTTTCACCACGTCCATCCCGACGCCGCGCCCGGCAATCTGGGAAACGCTGGCGGCGGTGGTGAAGCCGGACGAGAAAATGAAGTCAATCAGTTGTTGATCCGACAGCACCTGTTCCGGCGTAATCAGTCCGGCGCTTTCCGCCTTGGCGCGAATGCGGCTGATGTCCAGCCCGCTGCCATCGTCGGACAGGGAGAGGATGATTTCATTGCCTTCCTGCGCCAGCGTCAGATTGATTTCACCGGTTTCCGGCTTGCCTGCGGCGAGACGCGCCTCACGCGCTTCCAGACCATGCGCGACGGCGTTACGCAGCATGTGTTCGAGCGGGGAAAGGATTTTTTCCAGCACGGAACGGTCGAGTTCCACCTGCCCGCCGTGAATGTCCAGCGCGGCGCGTTTGCCGAGTTCCTTGGCAGCCTGGCGCACCAGCCGATAGAGCCGCTCGCTCTGGCTGGCAAACGGCACCATGCGCACGCTCATCAGCGATTGCTGCATACCGCGATTCAGCCGCGCCTGGGCGATGATGGCGGCATTGGCGTCGTCCAGATTTTTCAGCAGGTTCTGCTGCACTGTGGCCACGTCGTTTACCGACTCCGCCATCATCCGGGTCAATTCCTGGAAGCGGGTGAAGCGGTCAAGCTCCAGCGGGTCGAAATCGGCTTTGGCTTCCTTGCCGGTATCCGCCTGAATCTGGGTTTCCGCCTGAATTTCGATTTCCCGCAACTGGCGACGCAGACGAATGACGTTTTCCGTCAGGTAGAGGAGCGAAGCTTTAACTTCGCGCATTTCCCCTTCAATCCGGGCGCGGGCGATGGAAAGCTCGCCCGCTTCATTGACCAGCGTATCGATCAGGTCGGCGCGCACGCGCAACTGGGCGCTTTCCCGCACATGCGGCGTGGGGGCGGGGGCGGCGGTGGCGACGGATTGGGCGGAAGCGGTCGAAGCCGTCGAAGCCGTCGAAGCGGCAGAATCGGTAGCGTCGGTAGAATCGGCGGCAGGAACAACAGGCGTCGCGGCGGGTGTCTCAGCGGGTGTCGAAACTGCGGGTGTTTTTACTTTGCTCGCGCTGGCGGCGGGTGATGGCGCGGTCAGGTCGCCCTTGCGGTAATGCTCGACAGTCTGCGCCATCGTGTCGCAGGCGGAAGCGATTTCATCGAGGTCTTCCTCGCGGATTTCATCGCTCTTGGCGAGTTCACCCACGCGGCTTTCGATGGCGTGCGTCAATTCGCCCAGATTCATCGCGCCTGCCATACGCGAACCGCCCTTGAAGGTATGCAACAGGCGCGCCAGCGCGTGCGGCGTGTCGAGATTCATGCGATCTGCCCGCCAGACGGCAATTTGGGTCGAGATACCGTCGATCAGTTCCTCGGCTTCTTCCAGGAAAATCGGGAAGAGCTGTTCATCAAGTTCGTCCTGCAACAGCGGCAACGCCTCTTTGACCTCGCCTTCGGGAACGGTTAATTCATCCGCTATTTCAACGGGGGACGGCGCGACGGGAGGCAGCGGCGTGGATTGCAAGGCGACCTGCGGCAGGTCGGCAGGCAAGTCAGAGGAAAAATCGCTGATGGCGCTCGCCAGTTGGGCTTCGGTTTGCGCGTTTGCAACGGGTTCGGCGACGGCGGGTTCGGTAACGGGTTCGGTAACGGATTCGGCGACAGGCTCTGCGGCAGGTTCGCTGACAGGTTCGCTGACAGGTTCGCTGACAGGTTCGCTGACAGGTTCGACAGCAGGTTCGACCGAGGCAAGCGTTTCGGCAGACGCGGGCGCGAATTCCGGCAATACGGGAATCTGGTAATCCCCGACGCTGTAACGCTCAACGCTTTGCGCCAGCACGTCCAGCGCGGCTTCGATGCCGTCCAGTTCGTCGTCACTGACCTGACCGCGTTTTGTCAGCGCGCGCACCTGATCTTCAAGCTCATGCGTCGCGTTGCCCAGATTCAGCGCGCCCGCCATGCGCGAACTGCCCTTGAAGGTGTGCAGGATGCGGGCAAGCGCATTCGGCGCTGCGTCGCCATCCCGATCATTACGCCAGGCGGCGACTTCATTGTAGAAACCGGACACCAAATCCTGGGCTTCTTCCAGAAAGATCTCCAGCAACTCCGCATCGGGATCGTCTATTTCCTGCGCGGGCGGGGTCGCCTCTGGCGTTACTGGCGCGGCGGCAGGTTGGCGCGGTTCAGTTTCGGCAACGGGCGTGACCGGAGCGGCAACTTCAGCGGCAGCGGGCGCTTCTTCCGTCACTGCTTCACCATGCGTTTCACCATGCGCGGACGGGTACAGTTGCGAGAGCGCGTCAATGAGCGCGGGCTGGGATTCGGGCATACGCCCCACCGACAGGGCTTCCTGCATGTCTTCCAGCATTCCCACGGTTTGCCGGATGATTTCCTGCCCTTCCAGAGCATCGGGATGTTCGGATTCGTCGCGGCGCAACAGGGTTGATTCGAGTTCGTGCGCGAGCTTGTTGATGCTGATGATGCCCACCGTACCGGCGATGCCTGCCATCGTATGCGCGGCGCGACCCACCTCGTAAGGCGTTTCCATGTCGGGCGATTCGGCGAGCATGGAAATGAAGTTTTGCAGGGTATCGAGATGCCCGCGCGCTTCGTCGCGGAAAATCTCGTACAACTGCGGCGAAATGGTCACGCCATGACTGGTCGTGATGGACAGCGGTTCGGATTCGATCTCCGGCGGCACGACTTTTTCCGGCAGGGAGTCCACGTCGAAATCCATGTCCAGCGCAGGCATCAGGTCTTCCTGCACTTCCGGTTGCTCGGGTTCTATCGGGTCATTCTCATCCATGCCCAGCAAGGAGAGATCGAAACGGGAAGTCCGCAATTCTTCGGGAATCTCGTCGTCGTCATCCACGAGGGTTTCCGGCGCAGGTTCAAAGGCGGATTCCGGTTCAGGATCGCTGGCAAGCTCGGCGGATTCCAGTTCAAATTCGGGGTCCAGGGCAAGTTCTGCGGGGATCGTTCCCCGACCTGGCTCAGGCTCCGTTTCTGACTCGGCTTCGGTCGCGGATTTTTTAGGCGCGGCAGCGCCCTCTTCGCTCCGTAAAGCTTCAGCCTTGGCAATTAACGCGGCGGGGTCGGGTATCCGCTTTTCACCTGCGGAAAGCGCGTTCACCCAGGTGCCAAACACCTGATGGGCCTGGCTGACCAGATCCAGCAAATCCGGTGACGCCAGGGCTTCCTGACGCAGCCAGAAATTCAGGGTTTGTTCCACTGCCCAGGCGGTTTCGCCCAGGTCTTTCAGCCCCACCATGCGACCGCTGCCCTTCAGGGTATGCACACCGCGCCGGATGGTGGTGAGGGTTTCGGTGTCGTGCGGATGTTGGCGCAACACGGCGAGGTTCTCGCCCATGCTGGCGAGCACTTCCTGCGCTTCTTCCAGGAAAATGGCGAGCAGTTCGGCATCCAGTTCTTCTTCTTCCGCCTGCATCAGTTGCAGGGTTTCGTCAGAAGGCGTGGGCGCGGACGCGGCGGCAGGTTCCAGAGCCGCTGCCACGGCTTCGATCTGCGACTTTTGCGACGCTTCGTTCTGCTGTTTTTTCAAGGCAGCAAGCGCGGCTTTCACCTGGGTCTGCAATTGCTGGTTGGCGACCAGATCGGCGTCTTTTTGCAATTCATCCAGATGCGAGAGCAATTTGGCGCGCAAGGTCTCGTCGTCTGGATGCGCCTGAATCTCCGCCAACAATTGACGGGTTTCTTTTTTCAGACGCTCCAACTGGCTTTCGACGCTGGCGACAGGCGCTTCTTCTTCCTCTTCCGGCAATTCCGCTTCTTCAACGACGATTTCTTCTTCCACTTCAGGGTTCGTCGATTGCGACAGGAAATAGCGTTCCATGTAGTCGCGGAAATTCGCCTTGCTGTTTTGCAGGGTATCAATGAACAGACTCAAGGCGGAGAGCTGCTGGGCGATGCTTTCAAAATCTTCTTCGTTGGCAACGCTGTCGGATTTGGCGAAGGCGAGAATCTTCTTTTCGCAATCGTTCAACCAGATGACGGCATCGCCTTGCCCCAGAATGGACAGCGCCCCGCCGACCTGATTCAGCAGACCTTCCAGACTGGCGGCATCCAGTCGTTTGGTCGTGTCGCGGAAATAGGCGTCCAAGGTCTGCTCGATCTGCGCCAGATTGTTCTGAATTTCGCGCGCGACCTGCGCCATGAGCATCTTTTCCTGGGCGCGGCGGGACATTTCGTCCAGCAGAGGCGCTTCGGTACCACTCAGGGAGCGACCTGCCACACAGGCTTTCATGCGCGCAATCATCAGTTGGGCGCGTTGCCCGAAATCGCTGCTGCCCAGACGGGCGTAGTTTTCCAGCGCCCCCTGTATCAGCAGCAGCGAGGTCGCAATTTCCATCGCCAAACCATCGGAATGGCGGCTGGGGTCTTGCGACAACCAACCAGCGGCAGCGGAGAGAATGCCGACCAGGGTTTTCAGGTTTTCGTTCAGATTCTCCGCGTAGCGGGCGGCGCTGCGCGTCTGCTCGGCGAAGGTGGACAGCGAGGTCGCGCTACCGGCGCAGAAACGGTTCCATTGTTCTTCCGCCGTCGTCACGGATTCTTTCAGGCGGCGCAGCGCGGTTTCTTCCGCGCTGGTGGCGGTCTTGACGAGGGGACCGGACGGAATCAGTCTGGACAGATGATAGGTCGATTGAATCTCCGCCAGCAGCGGGTCGGCTTCGCCCGGTGTTCTGGCGACAAAATAGAGGCAGTCGCGCAGCAGACGCTCGGCGATGCCGGGGTTGCCTTGTTGCAAACGCCGGATTTGCTGGTCGATACGGGCGCAGAGGGAACGGGCGTCACCTACCTTGTTCGCGCCGTGCGCCAGCGCCGTGACCAGACCGAGCGCCGCCAGCCAGAATGAACGCGCCGCCGACGAAGATTGAATCGCCTCAATGCGCTGCAAGGCTTTGCACATCTGTTCAAGTCCGCTCTGACTGGCGGGACTGCCATCCGGCTGCTTGAGCCAGGCGAGCAAACCTTTTTGAAAATGACCACGCTCGCGCTGAATCAGCTTGTGGCTGTCTTCCTGACTCAGGGGTTTTTTGATGACGCGCCTGGGCGGACGCAGATTGAGATTGGGGAAAAACAGTTCGACGGGATTGCCGGGCTTGCCCAACGCCGCAGAGATTTTCTGGTAGACGGGCAGCAGACGCAGAGGCTGGTTGGGGACGCCCGCCAGTAGATCATCCAGATATTGGCGCAGGGCGCTAAAACCCTCTTCCACCACGGGAATCACCTGCTCCGGCTTGTCGGTATTATCTTCCAGCGCGGTCAAGAGCAGATTCAGGGCGTCGATGACCTGCGTCACGCCGTCCAGCCCGACCATGGTCAAAGCGCCGTGCACCTGTTGCAAGTGTGTACGGGCGAATTTGACCTGGGTCGTTTCCTTTTGCGCCTGAAATTGCTGTAGCGCCTCTGCGGCTCTGTCCAGAGCCAGCTCAATTTCCCCCTTGACCCAAGTCAGGGGACCGGTGTCGAAATCCGCAAAATCCGTGGCTGCATTCATGGGCGTGTATTTTCTCAGCTAACCTTGAAGCCGGCGACCGAGCCTTTCAATTCGGAAGCCAGAGCGGTAAGTTCATCCACAGCCTCGGCAGTACGACCCGTGCTGACCGTCGTTTGCTGAGTGATGCGCAAAATATCCTGCATCAGCCCGGCGACCTGGGTTGCCGACTGGGATTGCTTCTGTGTTGCGGACGAGATGTTTTCAATCAGGGCAGCCAGATCGCGCGACACCTGACCAATCTCGGACAACGCCTGCCCGGCGGCATCGGAACGCTTGGCGCCTTCAACCACCCCCTGCGTGGATTGTTCCATGGCGGAAACAGCATCCTGGGTATCGGTCTGAATGGTTTTGACCAGCGCGGAAATCTGCTTGGTGGCTTCGGCGGAACGCTCAGCCAGCCGTTGCACTTCTTCCGCAACCACCGTAAAGCCGCGCCCCGCTTCGCCAGCGGAAGCCGCCTGAATGGCGGCGTTCAAAGCCAGCACGTTGGTCTGCTCGGTAATGTCGGAAATCAGTTCCACGATTTCGCCAATTTCCTGCGAAGACTCACCCAGCCGCTTGATGCGCTTGGAAGTTTCCTGAATCTGCCCCCGAATTTCGTTCATGCCGCGAATGGAGTCTTCCACAGCGGTCGCGCCCTTGTCGGCTGCCGCCAGAGAAGCGCGCGCCACCTGCGCCGACTGGCTGGCATGACCGGAAACGGCGTTCATGGATTGCGCCATCTGCAACGCCGATTCGCCCGCCGCGCCGATTTCCACACCCTGTTTTTCAGCGGCGGTGAGCAGTTCGCTCGTGGTGGTACGGGCGATTTCCGTCGCCTGGGTCACGCGGGTCGCCGCGTCGTTGATACGACCGACCAACACGCGCAGTTCTTCAATGGTGTAGTTAATGGAGTCGGCAATCGCGCCGGTAATGTCTTCCGATACGGTCGCGGTTACGGTCAAGTCGCCGTCCGCCAAATCGCCCAGTTCGTTCATCAGGCGCAGGATGGCTTCCTGATTCTGGCGATTGGTGGATTCCGAAGCCTGTTTCTGACCTTCGGCTTCTTCGGTACGACTGCGGGCATCGTCAAGGTAGATTTTGCCCAGGCGCACCAGAATGCCGACGAACAGAAGACTGAGCAGCAAAGTAGCGATGAGGAACCAGATACGGGACGACTGCGCGTTCTGATAAGCCTTTGTCAAATCGTCGGCTTCTTGCAGCAACTCGTCACTCTCGTTGAAAATCTTGGCGCCGGATTCCTTCGCCACTTTGAGCGGATTCAGGTTGCCGAGAATACTGCCGGCCTCATCAGGATTACCCACAGCCTGCTGGTAATCAGCAAAAATTCCGGCAATATCGGTGAGCTTGCTGCGGGCTTCGCCCGAATGACTTCCTTGCCGCAGGGTGTCAATCAGCCCCTGGAATTCGATGACATCCTTGCTCAAGGTATACATCACTTCCGGATTGATGGATCCGCTGCCCAACAGCGCATCGGCATTTTTGGCAATCCGCTGGGTCAACATCACCATTCTGCCGGTGTCACCGATTTCCGCTCTGGAAGCGCCATCCTGTAGTTTGATTGCCGCCAGTTGCTCGGTCAGTTCCAGCAACTCGGCGTTACGCCCGGCGATGACTGCCACGTTCTTGCCCAGATTGACCAGATTGTCTTTCTGCTCGATCACGAGGTTTGCCGCTTGCGACAAGCCCACGGGACGCGCTGTGCTCCCTTCCCAACGCTGTTGCAGGGCTTCCAGTTGAGCGCTCACGCTGCTTGGGGAAGCTGGCACATTGACATCGTGCACACGCCCGCCTTTCTGGAGTCGCTCAAGCAGTTGCGAGAAACTGTCGCGCGCCGCTGCCAACTGCTCGAAAGCAGCGGACTCACCTTGCAGGGCAAGGGAAGAACTCTTCGCCAAACGCTGCGAAAGCATCCGCATATCCCCGGCGGCGGCAACATAGGCCGTACTCTGGGAATACTGTATGGCGTCATACACCACCAGGGACACAATGCCGATCAACAACCCCACCAGCATCACCGCCCAGCCTTGCATACGCTCCTGGATGGTTTTTTCCCCGCTCTTGCCGGATTTGCTCTTGCTGCCCTTTTTACGGGAGCGACTGGGAGCGGGATAATCCGGTGAAATGGTCAGCCCATCATCGAGAGAAGATTTCCGTTTACCAAAGTTCAGCTTGAAAGCCATATTGATCTCCGCGGTCAGACCACGATGTTCATAAATGTAGGATCTGCAAGCAGGGCTGGCAGATCAAGACGTTGCCATTTGCGACCTTCCTTGTCGGTAAAGGTCGCGGCGTTCCAGGCCGGAGCCTGTTCAGGTGCGGGGCCGATTTCAAAATCGGCCGGATTCTTCAAACCCATCAGGCGGGAAACCAGCAAGGCAACATTGTTGCCATGCTTGGTGCCCACCAGCAACAGGCGTACGCCCGGCGCTTGCAGGGAAGTCGCGCCATCGCCCAGAAAGGCGGGAAAATCGGTGACGGCATGTAAATTGCCCCGGATATTGGCAAGCCCGGCAAACGCCGAGGTGGTGAGCGGCACCTGTGTCAGCGGCGGCACGGACACGATTTCTCCCGAACCGGACAAATCCAGCAGCCAGAAACTCTTGCCCGCCTGCACACCAAGCAGGGATATGACGCTCTCCCCTTGCGCCGCGCCAGACAGGCGGCGGGAGAGGTGTTCCTGGAATTCACGCAGACTGATACGTCGTGACATGGATAATCGCTCAGGGCAAAGCCGCTATTTTTTGCAGCAGTTCGGCGTGGTTGACCGGCTTGATCAGGTAATCAATCGCACCCTGACGCAAGCCCCAGATTTTGTCGGTTTCCTGATCCTTGGACGTGCAGACAATCACCGGAATGTTCTTCGTAACGTCATCCCGCGCCAGTTTGCGGGTTGCCTGATAGCCGTTGGTGCCCGGCATGATGACATCCATCAGGACCAGGTCAGGCAGTTCCGTCTTCGCCTTGGCGATGCCCTCCTCGCCGTTTTCGGCGGTGATGACCTGATAGCCATGCTTGGTCAATAGTTCGGTGGCGACGTAACGTTCCGTGGGGGAATCGTCGACCACAAGGATTTTTTTTATGGGCATAGGTAAGCTCTCCTTGAAATTCTCTTATTTGCGCCCGGGAACGAAATTCGCCACGGTTTGCAGCAGACTGTCCTTGGTGAAGGGCTTGGTCAGGTATTGATTGGAGCCGACCAAACGCCCCTTGGCGCGGTCGAAAAGTCCATCCTTGGACGACAGCATGATCACGGGAGTGCTCCCGAAACGCGCGTTTTTCTTGACCAGCGCACAGGTCTGGTAGCCATCCAGACGGGGCATCATGATGTCGCAGAAAATAATATCCGGTTGATGGCTGGTAATTTTGGAGAGCGCGTCAAAGCCGTCTTCCGCCAAAATCACTTCGCAGCCGACCTGGAGCAGGAATATCTCCGCGCTACGTCGAATGGTACGACTATCGTCGATCACCATGACCTTGGTACCGCTCAGGCTTGCAATATCTGTCAATTCATTCCCCCTCGGAATTACAGGCAGTTTTACGTTCAGGCAGTTAAACACGCGCAGTCTACGCTAAAACGCTCAAAACGACTATCCGCCGCACGTTATTTTTGCGAACCGAAAGCCACATTCGGCAAACGAGCCTGATGCTTTCGGGTAAAATTGTATCAATCTTACCCAAACGCCCTTCGATCCGCCACACTTTCCCCGCTTTTGTTCCGCGCTTTTTGTTCCGTATCTGGCGGAAACCGCATGTATTCTTCCTCTTTTCACCCGCAACCCCCCCTGTCCACCGTACTCGTTTTCGCCGCCAGCGACCCTGTTTCTGGCGCGGGCGTACAGGCCGACCTGCTCACGCTCGCCGCTTTGGGTTGCCATCCGGCAACGGTCATCACGGCGTTGACCGTGCAGGATACGGTCGGCGTAGCGAGCGTACATCCGGTCGCGGCGGATCTGGTCGAGCGGCAGGCGCGTGCCGTGCTTGCGGACATGCCGGTTGCCGCCTTCAAGGTCGGCGTGTTGGGCAGCGTGGACAACGCACGGGCGGTTGCCGCCATCGCGGCGGATTATCCGCGCCTTCCGCTGATTCTCGACCCTGTGCTCGCGTCAGGGCGCGGCGATGCCTTCGCGGACGACGCGCTGATGGCCGCCCTTTGCGAACACCTCATGCCGCATACGACACTGCTCACGCCCAATATGCCGGAAGCCAGACGTCTGACGGCTGGCATCGGTACGCCTGACGACACGCAAGACCAGATTGCCGCGCATCTCCTCTCCTTTGGCGTGCAGTACGTCCTTCTGACGGGGGGGCATGAAATCGGCGAATCGGTTTGCAACCGCCTCTACGCCGCAAGCGGACTACTGCGAGAAGATTGCTGGCAACGCCTGCCGGGTGAATTTCACGGTTCCGGCTGCACCCTGGCTTCCGCCTGCGCCGCTTATCTGGCGCAGGGGCAGGACATCACCCATGCCGTGCGCGCCGCCCAGAACTACACCTGGCAGAGTCTGGCGCACGCTTTTCGCCCCGGTCAGGGACAAAGTATTCCCAACCGGATGTTTCAACATGGTTGAAGCGCCGTTGTCAGGCCTGTACGCCGTGACGCCCGATTTCGCGGATACGTCGGAATTGCTCCGCGCCGTCACCGCCGTACTCGATGGCGGTTGCCGTCTGCTGCAATACCGCAACAAAACGGCGGACGCCCCCTTGCGCCACGCGCAGGCAACGGCGTTGCAAACCCTTTGCTCGATGTATGGCGCGCGCCTGATCGTAAACGACGATGTGCGCCTGGCGCAGTCCGTCGGCGCGGCGGGTGTGCATTTGGGGCGTGACGACGGCGAAATGGCTTTTGCCCGTAAAATGCTGGGCGATGCGGCAATCATCGGCGCATCCTGCTACACCGATTTTTCGCGCGCGTGTAAAACTGTCGACGCAGGCGCGAGTTATATCGCTTTCGGCGCGGTTTATCCTTCGCCCAGCAAGCCTGCCGCGCCGCTTGCCCCGCACACGCTCATCGCCCGCGCTCGTGCCGAATTGTCGCTACCGGTCTGCGTCATCGGCGGCATTACGCTGGAGAATGCCGCGCCGCTGGTCGCTGCGGGCGCAAGCCTGTTGGCGGTCATCAGCGATCTTTTTCGGGGCGATACGACATACATCCGCAACCGTGCCGCCGCCTACCAACAACTTTTTCAGGAGAATCCCCGCCATGCCCAGTAACCAGAGCCTTTTTGAACGTGCCCAACGCCACATCCCCGGCGGGGTCAATTCTCCGGTACGCGCCTTTCGCTCCGTCGGCGGCGTGCCCCGCTTTTTTGCCAAAGGGAAGGGCGCGCGCTTCACCGACGCGGAGGGCAAGGAGTATCTGGATTACGTCGGCTCCTGGGGGCCGTTGATTCTGGGACACGCGCATCCGCAAGTCATCGCCGCCGTGCAAGCCGCCGCCGCCGACGGGCTTTCCTTCGGCGCGCCCATTGAAGCCGAAATCGACCTTGCCGAATTGCTCTGCCAGCTCGTGCCATCGCTTGACATGGTGCGTCTCGTGTCTTCCGGCACCGAAGCCACCATGAGCGCCATCCGGCTGGCGCGCGGCTACACCGGACGCGACCTGCTCATCAAATTCGAGGGCTGCTACCACGGGCATAGCGACAGCCTGCTGGTCAAGGCAGGTTCCGGTCTGCTCACCTTTGGCGACCGCGCCGAAATTGCAGAAGGCAGCCCTTCTTCCGGCGGCGTGCCCGCCGACATCGCCAGACACACGTTGGTGCTGCCCTACAACGACGCATCGGCGCTCACCGAAGCCTTTGCAAAGCAGGGCGACCGGATTGCCGCCATCATCGTGGAACCCGTTGCGGGCAACATGAACCTGATTGCGCCCAGGCCGGAATTCCTCGCCGCCGCCCGTTCCCTCACCGCCAAACACGGCGCGGTGTTGATTTTCGATGAAGTGATGACCGGCTTTCGCGTTGGTCTGCAATCCGCGCAAGGGCTTTACGGCATCACGCCCGATCTCTCCACTTTCGGCAAGGTCATCGGCGGCGGAATGCCGCTGGCGGCCTTTGGCGGTCGCCGTGACATCATGGAAAAAATCGCCCCCTTGGGGTCGGTCTATCAGGCGGGCACCCTCTCCGGCAATCCGGTCGCCGTGGCAGCCGGTCTTGCCACTTTGAAGCTGATTCAGGCAAAAGGCTTTTACGAAACCCTCACCGCCCGCACCCGGCAACTTTGCGCCGGACTGACGGCGGCGGCGCAAAAACACGGCGTTGCCTTTTGCGCGCAAAACATCGGCGGCATGTTCGGGCTGTATTTCACCAAAGCGTTGCCGCAAAATTTCGCCGAAGTCACCGCCGCCGACACAGAGGCCTTCGGACGCTTCTTCCACGCCATGCTGGACGCCGGACACTATTTCGCGCCCTCGGCGTTTGAAGCCGGTTTTGTTTCCGCCGCGCACACGGAAGCCGACATCGCCAGCGCCATCGCCGCCGCCGAAGCGCATTTTGCCGCCGTCCGACCTTGATGCCGGACGTTGATGCCTGATTCCCCTCTTCTGTCATGTAAAATCCCCGCCCATGCAAAAAAACCTTGCCCCCGCTACCGCGTTTTCCCTGCCCGTCCGCGTCTATTATGAAGATACCGATGCGGGCGGCGTGGTGTACTACGCCAATTACCTGAAATTTTTTGAACGCTGCCGCACGGAATGGGCGCGTCGTTTGGGCTGCGACCAGGCGCTGTTGCTGCGCGAGCACGGGATCGTCTTCGTGGTCAAAAACGTCGAAGCGGAATATCGCCAACCGGCGCGTCTGGACGACCTGCTCACGGTGACGCTCGCGGTGGAAACGCTGGGACGTGCCCAGATCCTGCTGCAACAATCCGTTTACCGGGGCGATACGCCCCTCGTCGTCGGCAAAGTCCGCATCGTCTCTGCCGCCATCGGCGCGGATCACACCCTGAAAGCCGCGCCCATCCCCAAAGATTTGCGGCAACAAATGGAGTCTTACTCATTATGAATGTCACCCAGGATCTCTCCATCCTGCAACTGATTCTGAATGCCAGCGCCGTCGTGCAGGTAGTCATGGCGATTCTCATCGGCATCTCTTTCATGTCATGGTTCTACATTTTCGTAAAATGGTTCGCCGTGCGCGATTCGCGCCTGAAAACCGAGCGTTTCGAGCGCGATTTCTGGTCGGGCGGCGACCTCAACAACCTCTTTAACAGCGCCGTGAATGACCGCCACCACGCGGGCAGCATGGAACGCATCTTTGAAGCCGGTTTCCGCGAATTCACCAAACTGAAAGGTCAAAAAGGGTTGGAAGCCAGCGATGTCATCGACGGCGCGCGCCGCGCCATGCGCGCCACCTACCAGCGCGAACTGGACGCGCTGGAAGCCCATCTTTCCTTCCTCGCTTCCGTCGGTTCCGTTTCCCCCTACATCGGGCTGTTCGGCACGGTCTGGGGCATCATGCACGCCTTCCGCGCCCTGGGGAATATCGGGCAAGCCACGCTCTCTTCCGTCGCGCCCGGCATTGCCGAAGCGCTGGTGGCGACGGCGATTGGTCTGTTCGCCGCCATTCCCGCCGTGCTCGCCTACAACCGTTTCGCGCACGACATCGACCGGCTGGCAACACGCCACGAATCCTTCATGGAAGAATTCTCCAACATTCTCCAACGTCAGATGAGGTAAGCCATGCGACCCCGCCGCCTCAAAAACGAGATCAATGTCGTTCCCTACATCGACGTGATGCTGGTGCTGCTGGTCATTTTCATGGTCGCCACGCCCATGATGCAGACGGGTTCCGTCGACCTGCCCAGTGTCGAAAAAGCCAATGTCACGCCGGAAAACCCGCTGCGGATTGAAGTCGGCGCGAGCGGCGAACTAAAGGTGGTAGACGAAGCGGGCGCGCGCGCCGTGGATAAAACGGAACTCGCCGCTTTCCTCACAGATGCGCGGGCAAAAATCCCGCAACCCGCCGTGCTGGTGGCGGGCGACAAGACCGCCAGCTATGAATCGGTGCTGACCGTGCTGGACGAAATCAAGAAACTCGGTTTCGACCGTGTAGGGCTGGAAACGGCGCGCAAGTGAATGTCGCCATGATTCAGGACACCGCCCCGGAACCCGGCAAAAAAAAGGCGCTGGCGCTCGCCATCGGCGTGCACCTGTTGCTCGTGCTGGCGTTATTTCTGGGTGTGCAGTGGAAAACCGAACACGCGGTCGTTGAAGTGGAATTGTGGTCCGCCATCCCGCGCCCGGCGACCTCGCTGCCGCCGCCTGTCCGCACACCGGAACCGCCGCCGCCAAAAGAAATGACGCCTGAACCCAAGCCAGTTCCGAAGGCGGACATCGTGGTGAAGGACGAAAAAAAGAAAGAAGAACCGAAAAAGGAAGTCCCGCCGCCGCCCAAAAAACAGGAAAAGCCGAACTTCAACGACTTACTCAAGCAGGAAGACCAGCAACGGCAACAAACTGAACGCGCCAACAGGGATGCCGCAGCGCGCGAAATGGCAGACGCGGAACTCCGCGCGGCAGGTCGAAAAAACGCCGAAGCCACCTGGTCTGGAAAAATCCACGACAAGATTCGCGGCAACATTGTGTTACCCCAAAATGTACTCGGCAATCCTGAAGCCATTTTTGAAGTCAATCTGCTGCCGACCTGCGAGGTCGTCGGACAACCGCGCCTCATCCGTTCCAGCGGCAATTCCGCACTGGACGACGCGATTGAGCGCGCCATCCTGAAATCCTCGCCTCTGCCCAAGCCCGACGACCCTTCCGTTTTTCAGCGTACGCTGAAAATCACTTACCGCCCTTACGAATCACGATGAACAAATCGCCCTCTGTATAATCGCCAAAAACATGCCGCGAGCCAAACCCACATGACATCGACTTTCCTTGACCGTTTTATCCGCAACCTCTTCGCCGCCGCCCTCCTGGGTACGGCGGTTTCCGCCCACGCCCAACTCGCCATCGAAATCACCGGCGCGGGCGCAAACCGGATTCCCATCGCCATCGCCGATTTTGGCGGGGATGTCGGCGCCAGTCAGGCGTTGGCGTCCGTCGTGCGGACCGATCTGGAGCGCAGCGGTCTCTTTCGTTTAATCAATGTCAATGGCGTTGCCATGACCGAAACGACCCCCGTCGACTACGCGGGCTGGAAAAGCGCCGGCGCGGACGCCCTCGCCGCAGGCAGTCTGGGTTCCAGCGCGGAGGGTCGTCTGGAAGCGCGTTTTCGCCTCTACGACATCAATCGTCAGGGCAATCTGGGCGGCGCCATCTATACCACCGCCGTGCCGCAACTGCGCGCCGCCGGACATCGCATCGCCGATTACATCCACGAAAAGCTGACGGGCGAGCCGGGCGTGTTCTCCACCCGCATCGCCTATGTCTACAAGACCGGGAAACGCTACGAACTCAGAATCGCCGATTCCGATGGTCAAAACGCGCAAACCGCCCTGGCTTCTTCCGAACCCATTATTTCTCCGGCGTGGTCGCCGGACGGCGCGCGCATCGCCTACGTTTCTTTTGAAAACAAAAAACCCATTATTTTCGTGCATTCACTGGCAACGGGCAGCAGACAGGTCGTCGCCAATTTCAAGGGTTCCAATTCCGCGCCCGCCTGGTCGCCCGATGGTTCGCGGCTGGCGATTGTGCTCACCAAGGACGGCAGTTCGCAGATTTACACCATCGCGGCATCGGGCGGCGGCTTGACCCGCCTCACCACCTCGGCGGGCATCGACACCGAACCGCAGTTTTCCGCCGACGGCGGCATGATCTATTTCACCTCCGACCGGGGCGGCAGCCCGCAGATTTATCGGGTACCCGCGCGCGGCGGCACGGTGGAGCGCGTCACCTTTGAGGGCGCTTACAACGTTTCGCCGCGCCCCTCGCCCGATGGCAAGAGCCTCGCCTTCATCACCCGTCGGGACGGGCGTTTTCAACTGGCGGTGCTGGACATCCAAAGCCGTCAGGTGCAGGTGCTCCCGGATTCATCCGGTCGGGACGAATCGCCCAGTTTCGCGCCCAACAGCCGCATGATTGTGCTGGCGACGGAAGCGGGCGGGCGCGGCGTGTTGTCGGCGGTTTCCATCGACGGACGTATCCGGCAACGCCTCTCCGTGCCAGCGGGCGACATCCGCGAACCGGCGTGGGGTCCCTTCCTGAAATAAGCAAATAGGGAAGATGACGTTTGTAAACCGTATAAAATCTGCCAGAGTTCCCTTTCCCCACATTCACATCATTGGAGCCGTTCATGAAAAACTTTGCTGTCGTCTTGACCCTGTTACTCGCCATCGCCGCTTGCTCCACCACCAGCGGCCCTGAAACCGGCGGCGCGCCAGTGGAAACCCGCGACCCCAACGCTGGCGTCACCCGCGTTGACGTGCCTCCCCCCAACGGCGCCAATCTGCCCGCCATCCTCACGAGCGGCGTGCTCGCCCAACGCAGCATTTATTTCGCGCTGGATCGCTACGATGTCGCGGAAGAGTATCGCGGTCTGCTCACGGCCCATGCCAAATTTCTGGTCGAAAACCGCCAGTTCAAAATCCTGATTCAAGGCAACACCGATGAACGCGGCAGCCATGAATACAACCTTTCGCTGGGGCAAAAGCGCGCCGAAGCCGTGAAGCAAACCCTGACGCTGCTGGGCGTGCGCGATGACCAGATCGAAGCGGTCAGTCTGGGCGAAGAAAAACCTCGCGCCGAAGGGCATGACGAGTCCGCATGGGCGCAAAACCGTCGCGCCGACATCCTCTATTCCGGAGAATTCTGATCATGCAACGCCTCGCTCTGCCTCTACTCTGCGCGGGCGCGTTGCTGATTGCGCCTGTCGCAGAAGCGGGTCTGTTCGATGACGACGTAGCCCGCCAGCGGATTATTGATCTGCAAACGGCGACCGACGCCCGCGTCGAAACCCTGACCCAGGCGCAACTGGAACTCTCCACTCAGCTTTTGGGCTTGCGCGAGGAGATTTCCCGTCTGCGCGGCGAAATCGAGACCCTGCATTACGAGAACGAGCAGGCGAAAAAACGTCTGCAAGACCTCTATCTCGATCTGGACAGCCGCGTGACGCCCCTGGAACGCGGCGGCGCGGCAGGCGCGGGCGGGGCGGCGCTCACCGTTGATCCCGCTGTCGAAAACAATGCCTACGAAGATGCCTTGAACCAGTTCAAGGCGGGCAAATATCCGGCGGCGGCAGCGGCATTTGCCGCCTTCGTGCAGCATTATCCCGACAGCGACATGGCGCCCAACGCGCAATTCTGGCTGGGGAACGCCTGGTACGCGCAGCAAAAATGCAAACAGGCCATCGACGCGCAACAGATCGTCGCCACCCGCTGGCCGGATTCCGCCCGCGCGCCGGATGCCCTGCTCGCCATCGCCAACTGCCAGCGCGATGACGGCAACACCACCGCTGCCCGCCGCACCCTGAACAATCTCATCGAAAAATACCCGACTTCGCAAGCGGCAACGCAAGCGAAGCAACGCCTTAGATAAATGCCGCGCCCGAAACACGACGCCGGACTTTTAACAACCAAGCTGCGCGTTTGCGAAATTTTTTTCTCCCTGCAAGGCGAAGCCGCCCGCGTCGGTCTGCCCAGCGTCTTCATCCGGCTGACGGGCTGCCCGCTGCGCTGTACATGGTGCGACACCCCTTACGCCTTCACGGGCGGCGAAATCATGCCATTGGCTTTAATTCTGGACAAGGTACGCGCCCTGCCCACCCGCCATGTTTGCGTCACGGGCGGCGAACCGCTGGCGCAGAAAAACTGCCTCACTCTCTTCACCCTGCTCTGTGATGAAGGCTACGATGTCGCGCTGGAAACCTCCGGCGCGCTGGACATCGGCGGTGTGGACAAGCGCGTCGCCCGCATCCTCGACCTGAAAACGCCAAGCTCTGGCGAAATGGAAAAAAATCGCTGGGAGAATCTCGCGCTGCTCACTCAAAAGGACGAAATCAAAATCGTGATCGCCGACCGCGCCGACTACGACTGGGCTGCCGAACGCATCCGCGAACACCGGCTCCCCACGCGCTGTAGCGTGCTGCTTTCGCCAGTGCAAGGCGCGCAGAACGCCACAGAACTCGCGGAATGGATCCTCGCGGACGGTCTCGATGTGCGCTTTCAGATGCAGTTGCACAAGCTGCTCTGGGGTAACATGCAGGGTAAGTGAACACGGCAATGGAGAAGCAAATGGAAACCAACCGCAGACGTTTTTCGCGCATCCACTTCGACACCCCCGGTCGCCTCGCCTTTCAGGTCGGCGCGGAAGAACGGGAATGCGCGGTCGAAATCCTCGACCTGTCCCTGAAAGGCGCGCTCATCAAGGGCGACAATACCGGACTCGCCATCGGCACGACCTGCACACTGGAAGTGGGCTTGAACGAACCTGACGACGACACGCCGGAGGGCAACATCTACATGAGCGCCAAAGTCGCGCACCTGCAAGGCGCGGACATCGGACTGCGCTGCGTCGAAATCGACCTCGACAGCATCACCCAACTGCGCCGCCTGATTGAACTCAATCTGGGCGACGAAACCCTGCTCTCACGCGAACTGGAAAGCCTCACCCAAGAATAAACAGCGGCGCGCCGCGCCGCAAACTCCTGACACCTGCCCCCTGTCACCCGATCCCTTAAATGCCCAACGCCGTCATCCTCTTGTCCGGCGGACTCGACTCCGCCACCTGTCTTGCCGAAGCGAAACATCGCGGATTTTCGGCGTATTGCCTCTCATTCGACTACGGTCAGCGCCACCGCGCCGAACTCGACGCCGCCAGGCGGGTTGCCGCCGCTCTGGGCGCGACGGAACATCGCATCCTGAAACTTGACCTCGCCCAATTTGGCGGTTCCGCCTTGACCGACACGCATCTTGAGGTTCCCGTCGCGGGCGTCAAACCGGGCATCCCCATCACCTACGTCCCCGCCCGCAACACCATCATGCTCTCGCTGGCGCTGGCGTGGGCGGAAGTATTGGGCAGCCGCGACATTTTCGTGGGCGTCAACGCCGTCGATTATTCCGGCTACCCGGACTGCCGCCCCGAATACATCGCCGCCTTTGAAGTCATGGCGAATCTGGCGACCAAAGCGGGGGTCGAAGGCGCAAAACTCACCCTGCACACCCCGCTGATGTCGCGCTCCAAAGCCCAAATCATCCAGATGGGGCAATGCCTTGGCGTCGATTACGGCCTGACGGTTTCCTGTTACCAGGCGGACGAAGACGGCAAAGCCTGCGGCGTCTGCGACTCCTGCCGCCTGCGGCAGGAAGGATTTAACGCCGCCGGAGCGCCCGACCCGACACGGTATGTTCAGAAAACGGAAGACCGATGACAGATGACAGTTTTACCGCCGAACAGATAGAGGCTGCCATGACTGCCGCGCCGGAAAAACTTCCGCCTGCTCCTGATTTTCCGCCCCTCACCGACGATTTTTTCGAGAATGCCATCGTCAGTCATTCCCATGCTGGGAGCGCCACCGTCCTCGATGGCGTTTTTTCGCTTTTTACGTTTCGCATGTAGCCAACCATCAACCCGTCGGCGAGGACGCCGACACTCCCGGCTACGCCGTCTTTTCTTCCTTCTGCGCCGCAAAGCGGGCGCGCAGGCGTTCCAATATCGGCGGCGGCCAGTCGATGGCATCCAACAGGTTTTTAATCGCCAACCCCAATTCGGTGTCGCCCTCAATCGTTAATTGGCGGTTGAAAAACAGGGTGTCCGGGTCTTCCTGGCGGGTGAGGAGTTTCAGGTAGGCGTGCAACTCGCCCACAAAACTGACATCCGCGCTTTGCCCTCTTTGCCAGACCGGAGAAAAACGCCCGCCCCGGCAGGTCACAAAAGCTTCCGTGCCACCATCCTCGACGGCAATGCGAATCGTGCGGCCTTCACACAATTCGGCGGCATCCGTCGGCAACACGCCCAGACGGGCAGCGCCGTTCAAGGCGATGCAAAGCGAAACCGCGTGCGGCCACTGCGGCAGACGCCGATTCAGCCTGCGTAGCAGGTCGGGCAGATGAAATTCGGGAATGGGGGGGATAGCGGGCAGGGTAAAGTGCATGGCGATCAATGGCGCGAGGGTTGTAAGCCATCTATTCTAACGCGGGTTTCATTTTCAGCGTTTTTTGCACACGCGCTCTAAACATCGCCTGCGTTGTCCGGTCGCTCAGCTTCACCCCTTCGCATGTGCCGCATCAATCGCTTCCTGAAAAATACCGGGTTTGCCGAACCAGTAGCCATTGCAGAATCCGGCTTCGTCGGTGGTCGCTTGCAGGGCTTCGGGTTCTATGGTTTGTCCGTGACAGGCGGCGGAGAAGGCGGCGAGGATGGCGGGCATGTGTTCAAACTGCGGTGAGATGCGGATGGATTCAATGCCCATGCGGATGATTTCCGGCATTTGCGTGAGCAGGTTGCAGGTTTGCGCCGACATGGTTTGAATGCCGTTGATGTTGAGAAAGGGCTGCCCTTCGCGGGTTTTGACCAGCAGACCTTGCGGGTGTTCCAGACAGCGGAACTGGCAGTTATCCTTGTTGAGGTCGTAGTGGCGGGCGGTGAAGCAGCGGGCGGAGAAGGCGAGCGGCAATTTTCCGAAGACGAAAATTTCGGTACGCATCCCGCGTGGACGGCTGCGGTGCAGGGCGTTTGCCAATTCGCGCGAGGCTTCCAGAGGCGGCGTCCAGGCAACGGCTCCGGCACGGCAAAACCAGTTCAAGGTGGCTTCGTTGTAGATATTCAGGTGCGCCCCGCAGACGAAGGGCAGACCGTGTTCCGTGGCGATGCCGACTGCGCCCAGGTCGTTGACTTCCACCGTCAGACGATCCGCTTCAACCAGTTTACGCAGGGCGCGCAGATCGCTTTCGGATTCCAGCAGGGCTTGCGCGGAGAGCACGACATTTTTGCCCTTGCCCAATAATTCACGCGCCAGCGCGAGCCAGTCGGCGGTGCGAAGTTGCTGGCGGCGAGAGCAGACGACTTCACCGAGATAAAAGGTGTCGATGGCAGGATTGGCTGCCATGTCGTCGTAGAACTTCAGGACTTCTTCGCGTTGCCAGAACCAGAGCAAGGGACCCAAGGCGATTTTTGGAACATGGATTTGCTGCATGTTGGTCTTTCAAAATGGGCTTTAACAGGATGTTGATTTTCCCATCCTTATCTGCGGTTTTCGCTTTCGGGGAACGAAAAAAGAAGTCTGTCGAAAGGCTTGACGGGTCTGGGATGTGAATTTTTAAGCGTTTTTCACGGTTTTTCAAGTTTTGACCGCCTTTGGGCAGCCAACAGACGCATTTCTCCGATGTCGAATTCAAACTGGACAAGGCTAACGCTTTGCAACCGCCATGTGTAGATGTATCATTCTTCCCTGCCTGTTTACGGTGCTTCTTTCCGAACAACACGCCCAAACGCTGTCAGTTACGGTAACTTTCACGGTAACTGCCAATTTACAAAATTAATGAGGCTTTCTGGGATATGGAATTTGGTGGGATTATTCAAGTCCAATACCACCCACCAGGTACCTTCCCCAAATCCTTCAGAAGAGCCGCACAGCCCCATGTTTACAAGGCTCTGCGGCTTTTCTCTTTTCTGTAGGCATCACCATCATGGTTCGCACCCGTTTCGCTCCCAGTCCTACTGGCTATCTGCACATTGGCGGCGCGCGCACGGCGCTGTTTTCATGGGCTTATGCCCGTCATCACGGCGGGCAGTTCATTTTGCGCGTTGAGGATACCGACCTCGAACGTTCCACGCCGGAAGCGGTTCAGGCGATTCTGGAGGGCATGGCGTGGTTGGGGCTGGAACACGACGAAGGGCCGTTTTATCAGACCCGGCGCATGGCGCGTTACAAGGAAGTCATCCAGCAAATTCTGGCAGAGGGTAGCGCCTATGCGTGCTACATGTCGCCGGATGAATTGAACGCCTTGCGCGAGGCGCAGCGCGCGAAAGGCGAAAAGCCGCGTTACGACGGGCGCTGGCGTCCCGAAGCGGGCAAGACGCTGCCCGAACCGCCAGCGGGCGTCGCGCCCGTCATCCGGTTCAGGAATCCGCAAACCGGCGTGGTGGCTTGGGATGATCTGGTCAAGGGGCGCATCGAATTCGCCAACAGCGAACTGGACGACCTCATCATCGCCCGCGCCGATGGTACGCCGACCTACAACTTCTGCGTGGTGGTCGACGATTGGGATATGGGCATCACCCAGGTCATTCGCGGCGACGACCACGTGAACAACACGCCGCGTCAAATCAACATTCTGCAAGCCCTGGGCGCGGTCGTGCCGCAATACGCGCACCTGTCCATGATTCTGGGCGACGACGGCGCCAAGCTTTCCAAGCGGCATGGCGCGGTTTCGGTGACGCAATACGACGACGACGGCTTTCTGCCGGAGGCGGTCTGCAACTACCTCGCCCGTTTGAGCTGGTCGCATGGCGACGCCGAAATTTTCTCCCGCGACGAGTTTGTGCAATGGTTTGACCTCACGCACATCACGCCGTCCGCCGCGCAGTTCAATACCGAAAAACTGCTTTGGTTGAACCAGCAATACATGAAGCAAATGCCGCCTGCAACGCTGGCGGAAAGGCTCGCCCCGCGCCTAGAAGTACGCGGCGCGAATTTGGGCAGCGGCACAAATCTCGTGGATGCCATCGCGCTTTACGTGGAACGCTGCAATACCCTGAACGCGCTCGCCGACGCCTTGCTGGGTTTTTATACCGAAGTCATCCCCGCGCCGGAATTGCTGCAAAAACACCTGACCGACGAAGCGCGTCCGGCGCTGGTCGATTTTGCCGCAGGCCTGCAAGAGGTTGTTTGGGACGTGCCCGCCATCGGCGCGCTCATCAAGACGACCATCGAAAAACACGCCATCAAGATGCCCAAACTCGCCATGCCCCTGCGCGTCATCCTCACCGGACAGGCGCAAACGCCTTCCGTTGACGCGGTGATTGCGTTGATTGGACGCGAACGCGCCTTGGCGAGACTGGCAGCGGTTTTGGGGTAGTCTCCCAAGGTACGGATGCATTAGAGCAGATTAACTTAACCTGGCTCACATCCATTGCCATTGTGTAGGGACGCGCAATGCGCGCCCCTACGTAAAAACCGAAAGCGCGCCAACTGCCCGGAAAAAATCGCCGCCTGCGAAGAACCGGAAAACTGGAATTTTCAGAATTTGGAGAATCTTTGGGCGATACCGGCTTGATGCAAACACTGAATAGGTTGGGAAAGCGCAGCGCATCCCGACATTTGGCCGGGAGCGATGGCGTCCTCGCCGTCGCTCCCAAAGGACGCTTGCCCGGCAAAAAACGTTGTGCTTCACTGAACCGTTCAATGTCGGGTTGCGCTGCGGCTTGCCCAACCTACAAAACCTCTTAACTGTCCAACCGTCTGTTGCAGCCCCGTAGGTTGGGAAAGCGTAGCGCATCCCGACATCAAACGGTTCACCTTGTTCTACCGTCCCTGATGTCGGGTGCGCCTGCGGCTTACCCTTCCTGCCATGATGCCTCTCCCGCCGCCATGTCCAAATTTTCGCATCCCCAATCGAGTGGGAAAAGTCCGTTTTTTACGTCGCGGTGAAAGGTTGAAAACTGCCAGTCTTTGACCTGCTCGACCAATCCATGTTTGAGCGGATTGATATAGCAATAGTTCACATGCGCCGCATAGTCTTCATCATCCCTGATGGTGTGTTCCCAATAATGTCTTTGCCAGATACCGCGTTCTCCTTGCTTGGTACGCGCTGTGGAGACAAGTTCTGTTTTGGGCAGCCTTTTTGAAAATCCGGTTTTGATGTCTTTCCAACGCGCCGCGTAATTTTGGTCGCCTGATGGCAGTGTCCAGATGCAATGCATATGCTCAGGCAGGACAACCCAGGCGTCGATGTGAAAAGGCTGTTGTTGCCGCACTTGCCTGACCGTTTCACGGAGTTGCGCGATATGTGTCATCAGCAGTTTGCTCTGTCGATTGAGCAGATTGACCGTGAAAAAGTAAGTTCCGCCAGGAACACGGGCACGACGGTAATTTGACATGATGCCAAGCGAAGGATTGTGAATTCCACGGATTATGTAGGTTGGGTAAGCGCAGCGCAACCCGACATTTGACCTGCGAGCTGAAACAGACGCACTTTGTCGACAAATAAGCAGATGTGCTTGATGAACCGCCGAATGTCGGGTTACGCCTGCGGCTTACCCAACCTGCAAAACCTCAAATCTTAAACCTCAAACTTTAAACCGCCCCACCGTCTGTTGCAGTCCGTCCGCCAGATTGTTCAAATCGGTAACAGTGGAAACGGTCTGGTCGATGGCGTTGCTGTTGTCTTTGGACATGGCGGCGATGGTTTCGATGTTGTCGGCGACTTCGTTGGCGGCCTGGCGTTGCTTGTCCGTGGCTTCTGTGATGGCGGACAAGCCTTCGCTGACGACCAGTACCGAGTCGTTGGTGCTTTGCAGGATTTCCGCGACTTCCTGGGTCGAGGCGTTGCTGCTGTTCACCTGGCTGATGCTGTTGGTGATGGCGGTTTTCACCGTGGCGGACTGGGTGGAAAGTTTCGCGGTGATGCCATCAATGGTGATGGCGGAATGGGAGGATTTTTCCGCGAGTTTTCTGACTTCATCCGCCACCACCGCGAATCCCCTGCCCTGTTCTCCGGCGCGGGCGGCTTCAATGGCGGCGTTTAACGCCAGCAGGTTGGTCTGTTCGGCGATGTCTTTGACCTCCTGCGTCATGGCGCTGATGGCATCCGTGTTACGCATGAAATCATTGACCAGATTTGCCATTTCATCAAAGGTCGCCTTGACCTGCCCCATATTCGTCAGCAGGACTTCCAGACGCTCGTTACCGACCAGAACGCGCGCTCTGGATTCTTGTGATTGTTGCTGCACCTGTTCGGTACTCTGCGCGATTGAGGCGATGGAAGCGACCAGTTCTTCTACCGTGGCGGCGACCTGCGCGGATTTTTCATCCTGTACGCGCGAGCTGGCCATGACCTGATTCGCGCCGTCGGAGAGTTCGCGCGCCTTGCCGGAGACCTGCAAGGCGGAATCATTGACCTGCCGCACCAGATGCGCGAAGTTTTCCATCACTTCATTGAACACCAGCGCGGTTTGACCGATTTCGTCCTGATTTTTGATTTCCAGCCTTTGGGTCAAATCGCCTTCGCCTCGGGCGATGTCGATCAAGCCGTTTTTCAGCTTGTCCATCGGGCGGGTGACGATACGCGCGGAAATCCAGTAGATGATGCCCAGAAGCAGCAGACTGACCAGAAACGCGACCACGGCAAGCTGGATACGCATGGCGGCAACGGCGCTTTCAACGGATTCCAGAGAAATCTTCATGCTGACGATGCCCAGCACCGTGCCTTCCGGCACCATATGGCAGAGGATGCAATCCTTGCCCAGATAATTCTTGAAAGCCTTGGTGGGATTGACCACACGCAGGGCGAGGCGTTTGTTTTCATTGATTACGGCAACATACGGTTCGCCGCTTTGCATCACCTGCTGTTCGATGGCGTCAAGCTGATCGGCTTTTGGGTCCGCCCCGTAGAGTTTGGCAACCGCCTCGCTCCGCACTACGGTCAGGTCATGAATGATGGAAAGCTGTTTGATCTGATCCAGAAACACTTCGCGCTGATCGACCGTGCCGGTAATCATCATCCCGGTCAAACCCGCCATGGTCATTTCGTGGATGCTTTGGGAAAAACTCTTGGCCTGGTCGATGGAAGTCTGAAAATTCTCCTCGCTCTCCCAGGTGATGATCGCCGCCCACGCAATCACCAAGACCAGCCAGATGGCGGCGGTCAGGCGAATCCAGATTTTCCAGTCGGAAATGCGTGTCATGATTTTTCCCGGATTTTCTCTATTGGCGGGGTTTCTACTCGCCCCGCAGTCAAATGAATTATAAGTCAGCAATCATGCGGCGGATAACATGTAACACATTATTAATCCGGCAATCGAATATACCGTCTGGCGCACGACGATGGCATTGGGCAGGTCGGGGTCGAAGCGCGCGCCGCGTCAAAGATACAGGCGATCCAGATCGGTCGCCATCTGGCGGCGCGGCAACAATTCATCCGATGGATAAACGATACGCAGCAAAACGCCGGAACGGGGCGTTGGCGCTGTCACGGCAAAGTGGCGCAAATGCACATCCAGACCTTCTTCTTCTGCCGCGATCACCTGATTGGCCTTGTCGACGCGATAGTCCAGATTTTGCATGTGCAACAAGGCGTCTGGCGCAGACAGCGTTTCGATAATCCATTCCAGCGTATTTTCCAGACTTTGCAAGGGCGGGTGCGCCGTTCGCAAGGCTGACTGGCTGGCGAGCAACTGGTGCGCCAGATCGTTTGGCATTCCCGCGTCCGAGGCGCTTTCATCCGCAAGAAAGTTGCCCAACCCCTGTTGCCCGCTATACGCCAGTTGCGCGCGTAAAAAAGCGATTTCTTCGCGCCAGTTGCTTTGTTCTTCTTTCATCGCCGACAAGCGCCCCAACATTTCCAGCGCCAGTTGCCGGAATAATGCCCAGCGCAAATCGTATTCAAACGTGGTTTGGCGCATACGCGGCAAAAACAGGCGGTGGTTTTTGAAATTCAGGCTGGTAATGGCGACATCATGACGGGCAACGCCATTTTTCATGATCGAACCAAAACTTTTTCGCTCCTCGAACGCCGCGCCCAGCAAGGCGTAAAAACAGGCAGCGCCGGGATGACTGTCGACATAATCCCGCACGACTTCCTGATGGCTGAAAATCCGCTGCACTTCATCGTTGCGGGTGAACAAGACGCGCAATTCCGGCGCTTCGCGCCAATGCGGTAACGACGCATCCAAAGGCCCCGGCATGGCTTCGATGGCACACCCGCAAAAATCCAGCGCGGCGCGCACGACGGGCGCCAGGCGTTTGGAAATGCCGGATAACGCCTTCAACCGGGGGTCTATGATTTGCAGCAGACAACCGATGGCGGCCTCGGTTTCAGGGTCTGCCGGCTGGCTCGCGCGGGGAAAGAGCCACGCAAAAATATCCATTTTGTTTTTTTACGGCTTTCCCGCAATCCAGCGATTGAAGCGCACACGAGCGGCGTGGATCAACTCGCCCGCCGTAAGACCGACAGGGCCAAGCCCCTCCTCCACCAGATCATCCGCCGCCTGTCCGTGCAGATGCACCGCCGCCTGCAATGCCGCTTCCGGCTGCCAACCCTGCCCCAGAAGGGCGGTCAGTATCCCCGTCAGCACGTCGCCCGTGCCGGGGCCGGCAAGGCCGGGATTGCCGGTCGTGTTGATCCACCATTTGCCCTCAGGGTTGCAGACCACGCTGCCGCAGCCTTTTAACACCACCCAGGCGTTGTAACGATGCGCGAGTTCCTGCGCCATGTGGATGCGGCTCTTCTGGATGTCGACCGTTTGCAGGTCGAGCAGGCGCGCGGCTTCGGCAGGATGCGGCGTTAGCAGTACCGGCTCGGCGCGCTGGCGCAAACGCTGTTGCAGGTCGCCATCGTCGAACGCCAGAATATTCAGCGCGTCGGCATCCAGCACCAGCGGAACGGCGCTGGCAATCGCCCGTTCCAGCAATTCGCCGGCACGGTCGCTGCGCCCCAGACCGGGGCCGCAGGCCAGGGCGGACAATTCCGTATCGAACACGCCTTCCGGCTTTTTCAGCATCAATTCGGGATGCCCGAAATCCGCGCCCGGCGCTTGCGGGTCAAGCAGACCGAGAAACACCCGCCCCGCGCCCATTTTCAGCGCGGCGCGTCCAGAGAGCAGCGCCGCGCCCATCATGGAATGCGCGCCGCCGACAATGCCGACACTGCCGTAAGTGCCCTTGTGCGTGTTGCACTTTCTGGGGCGCAGGCAAGACGCGAACACGCTCCGGTCGAGCAGGTGTCCGTCGGCGGGAATATCCGTATTTTTTTCCGCATCGACGCCCAGATCATCCAACAACACCTGCCCGCAATGGTCAGCGCCATCCGCCGTATAAAAACCCGGTTTGGCGGCGATGAAACTCAAGGTATGCGTGGCGCGGATGGTGTCGCCCCGACAAAAACCCGTGTCGGCATCCAGCCCGGAAGGGCAATCCAGCGCCAGCAGCGGGCAGCCCTGCTCCGCCGCCAGACGGTTGGCGGTTTTCACCAGTTGCGCTTCCCTGCCGGAGAGCGGACGCGCCAGACCGATGCCGAACAGACCATCGACAATCAGACTCCAACGAATATCCGCAGGAATATCCGGCAGCAGCCGCCAGCCCTCGTTGATGAATTGCTGATACGCCGCGCTCGCGTCGGCGGGCAGCGCGTCGCCCTCGCCGATGAAAACGGTGGTGACGGCGACGCCCTGCCGTCGCAGCAGGGTCGCCATCGTCAGCGCGTCGCCGCCATTGTTGCCGGGACCCGCCAGCGCCAGCACAGCTTCCGGTCGTCCGGCGCGCAATGTCTCGACCAACAGGGCGGCGGCGGTCGCGGCACGCAACATCAACGGCTCACTGGCATGGGCGGCTTCCAGACGGCGCAGGCTGTCGCGGTTAAAGAGTGCAGGCGGAGGAGATTGCTTTGTATTCTGTTCCATGAAAGGCGACGCCATGAACGATGATTGGATATTGTGCTCCGTGCCAGGCGGAGGGTAAACAGGAATCAACTGCTCAACCTGCCGTAACGCTCATAATCACGAAAATACAGGACGATGGTTTTGCCATTCACGCTGTAGGGATAGAACAGCACGTAATCATTACCCTCCCTGTCGAAACGAATCTCGCGGCTGCCGTTGTCGAACACATCGGTGAGATAGGCGTGCTCTTCGCTGGTCGTACCCTGGATGAAGTTCTTTTTTTGCAGAGAAGCGGCCGCCTTTTCTTCATCAGCAACTTTAGGGCACCTCGAAAAACCTCTCTTCCTCTGGATTTGTTAAAATTACGTTGTTCTGAATTTTAAAGTAGGTGAAGCAGATGATCTCACGTAGCGCCCTCAAGACGGACCTGTTTGCAAGTGAAGCGCACAGCCGCAAGATAGACAAACTGGGTGACCCGCTGATCGAGATTGAGAAGCACATAGACTTTGCAGCGCTATCGGCGGAGGTAGATCGCATAGTGCCCCGTCCAGTCAGCGAGCAGGGAGGACGACCGCCCTATCCGACCGAGACAATGGTACGGATAGTGTTTTTGAAGCACTTATACAATCTCTCGGACGAACAGATGGAATACCAGTTGCTGGATCGG
>BNUD01000014.1 GCA_025997095.1 Betaproteobacteria bacterium
TGCTGTTTGTGATGTTGGCGGTGCCGCCGACATTTAACAGGCTGTAGCCGTTTGTGGCGATGGTGGGCAGATAAAAATTCAACTGGCTGCCGATGGCGGAGAGGTTTCCGGTGATGGCTGCGCCTTGATAGACGTTTAGCCGGGCAGCGTTTGCCAGTGTCAGGTTTTTGCCGACGCGGTTGTACAGATTGAACGTCGCGGGGCTGGCGATGCTGACATTGGTGTTGGGCAACGCGCCAGAGAGGGCGAGGGTGAGGGAACCTGCGTTAATGATGGTGTTGCCGCTGTAGGTGTTGTTGCCGGTCAGGGTCAGATTGCCGTCGCCGGTTTTGGTCAGCGTACCCGTGCCGGAAAGGGTGCCGCTTACCCTGTAATCGTGACCTTGGGTGTTGCTAAAAATCGTTGCCGCCGGAGCGACGCCGCCGCTGGCGATGCTCACCGCGCCCGCTCCGGTATCGGTGAAAGTGACGGTATCGCCGTTGATGAAGGTGGATGCCGGTGTCCAGTTTTCTGAAGTCAGGATGTTCCAGTTGCGATCAGACGCGCCTGTCCATTCGAGGTCGGCGGGGGTGGTGCGGGCGGGGGGCGTTGGGGGTGGAGAAGGCGGCAGCGGAGAAGGCGGCGGGGTCTTGCTGTTCAGCGTGGCGTAGAGGTTCTTGCTGTCATCGGACAGCGTGAACTTGTAGGTAAAGGCAGTGCCTACCGTCGCGGTGAGTTGGGTTGTGCCGGAAGTGTAGCCCGTGGTCAGAGCACCTGCGGCGTTGAGGAGCGTGATTTTGTTCGTGGCAGAGAGTGTGGTCAGATTGTTGCCGCCGTCGAGGGCGAGGTTGACCGCGCTGCCGCTAATGTTCGCGTTCCCCGTGACGGTGAGCAGGGTATCGGTAGTGGTGATGCCGCCCGGCAGGTAAAAATTCAGCGCGCCGCCGTTTGTGGTGAGGTCGCCGGTGATGGTGTTGCCTTTTCCACGCACGTTCAGGCTGGAAGGGGTGAAAGCGGTTGCGCTGGATGCGTCTAAAACGCTGCCGTTTGCCAGTGACCATTCCTTGTCGAAGGTTTCGCCGCTGCCCAGAGCGATGTTGCTGTTGTTCAGACTGAAAGCGGAATTGCTGGTCAGGGTGAGGTCTTGGACACCGTTATTCATGGTGAAGGTGAAATCTACCGATTCGCTGGCGAAGTCGCTGTGCAGGTGGGGGTTGGCTTCTTCGCTGAAGATGTGCAGGGTGTAATTGCCAGGGGGAAGAAAAGAACTGCCGCTGGGGTTTTCGGCGTTGAAGCTGCCGTTTGAGAAAGTTCCGGTATCGGCATATTTGGCGTAGGTATCATTGTCCGCGAGGGCGCTGGCGTTGTACAGAAAGCCGGAAACGAGCTTTTCGCCGCTGGGGATGCCGGGCGCTGAGGTTGCGGGCGTGACGGAATAATCGAAATCCAGCGCGTTGGAGGTCAGCGTGAGTTCCGGGGCGGAAATAGTTTTGTCCAAAAATGTAATTTTTCGCGCCGCCGCTGACGCAAGCGTCAGCGGCGTGTAAGCGTCGCCTACGGCGACGGATGATGCAGATGTGAAGAGGACAGATGTCAGATCTAAATTGAAAGCGGGGCGGACAACGAACGCCGGATACCCGACGTTGCCGTTGACGAGGCTGTCGCCACCAGACTCGCCAGCGAAGGCGTAGTGAAGAGAGGGCGAGCGCAACCACCACGAAGACGGGTAACTTCTAACGCCATCGTTACCAATGGCATTCCATTCCGATGAGGACAGTGCCCAGAGCTTTTGATTTGCGACGTCCGCGCCACCGATACCGTCAGCCGCCGTCAAAGTCCGCTCGGTGATGACATCGAATTCTTTGCCGGGGAATTTCTCTGCTTCATTTTTCAGCAGAACCTGCAAGGTACTGGTGTTGTAATCATTCGGGTCGTTACAGCTTCCCGCATATGTAGTTCCGACATAGCTGCATGTGCCGCTGCCGTCAATTTCACGGAATGCCGAAGGTCCAAACCCGCCCCCTGCCTCAAAACTCGTCACACCATTGCTCTTCAGCAATACGGTTACGCTGTCGTCCGGTTGGCTGCCGTAAGTTCTATTCGTGTCGTTGCCAATCACCACCCACTCGTGTCCCGCAAAATTGATTTGCGTGCTGTTCACCGTGGTCGCGGGTGAAACGTCCCATTGCGAGGTCTGCGCCATTGCGGGTAAAGGAAAAATGGCGAGTAAGGCGAGGTATAAAGGTAGGGCGGCATCGAAGAAACCGCCGGATGTTACGTCCGGCGCGTTCGGAGAACGCGCCCTACCTATATGCTTGCTTGCTTGCTTGCTTGCTTGCTTGCTTGCTTGCTTGCTTGCTTGCTTGCTTGCTTGCTTGCTTGCTTGCTTGCTTGCTTGCAAAAATTGTTGTAGCGGTTTTGGAAAAGTCAAGGGAATTTACATTGTTTTTCATGATTATTTTGCTTTCATAAATAGAAAAAAAGTGGGGCGGTTTCTGCGCTGCCGCCCTGCCGGAAGAAATTCGGGGGATTTTAGTCTTTTTTACATGGATACGAAAGCGCAGACCGCAACGCCTCCGCGCCCCCTGGGAGTGCCGGCGTCCCCGCCGGCGGTTTTAAGATTTTTCGCGCGGAACCAAAACCGCCGGCGAGGACGCCGGCGCTCCCAGGGGGACGGCGACGCTCCCAAGTGGACGGCGACGCCCAGCGGCGTCAAAAGCGAGGCGCGCATATAGCGTCCGTGGGTTTGGAATGGGGCGCAGGATGCGCCCCCCCACTTTACTGTCACCTGACCTCTGTCACCTGATCCCTGATGCTACAAAACCCCTGCCCAAATCCCCCGGAAACGAATCGGGTACAATAGCAAACCCTCTTTCGTTTCCTCCCCTGCATGGATACCTCCCCCCTCGCCGCGCAGCGCCCCGAATGGTCTGCCGCGCTTTCGCATAGCCAGTATTTGCGCCAGTTGTTCGCGGCGCGACCGGAGTTGCCTGCGGTGTTGCAAACGCTTTGGCGGCAGCCGCTCTCGGAAGCCTTGCTGTTGTCTTTGCTCACGCCGGTGGCTACGGATGACGCGGCATTGCAACGGCAGTTGCGGCGGATGCGGCAGCAGGCGATGGCGCATCTGGAATTGCGCGATCTTTGCGGACTGGCGGATTTGTTCGAGGTCATGGAGAGCATGACCTTGCTGGCGGATGTGGCGACCAACGCGGCGCTTTCTTTCCATCACGCGGCGCTCGCGCGCGATTTTGGCGAGCCGCTTGACCGTGAGGGCAAGCCGCAACGTCTGATGGTGGTGGGCATGGGCAAGTTGGGCGGGCGGGAATTGAATGTGTCTTCCGATGTGGATTACATCTTCGTTTATCCCGAAGACGGTGACACGAACGGGGCGCGGCACGGCGCGCGCAGCATCGAGAATTTCGATTTTTTCAACCGTCTGGGCAAGCGTCTGATTGCGGCGTTGGGCGAGATTACCGCCGACGGGCAGGTCTTTCGCGTGGATATGCGGCTGCGTCCCAATGGGGATTCGGGGCCGCTGGTTTCTTCGATGGCGGCGCTGGAAAATTATTTCATCACCCAGGGGCGGGAGTGGGAACGCTACGCCTGGATCAAGGCGCGGGTGATGAATTCGGGCGACAACGCGCAAGATAACTGGGTGGATACGCTGCAAAATACGGCGCGTCCCTTTGTGTTTCGGCGTTATCTCGATTTCGGTTCCATCAATGCCATGCGTGACCTGCACGCGCAAATCCGGCGCGAGGTGGCGCGCAAGGACAGGGCGGATCACATCAAGCTGGGGCCGGGCGGCATCCGCGAGATTGAATTCATCGCGCAGGTGTTTCAACTGATACGCGGCGGGCGCGATGCCCGTTTGCAGATTCGCCCCACTTTGGGCGTGCTGGAACAACTGGCGGAACGCAGCATTATTCCCGCCGATACCGAAGCGGAATTGCACATCGCCTACAAATTTCTGCGTCGCCTCGAACACCGCTTGCAATATGTGGAAGACAAACAAACCCACAGGCTGCCGGAATCCGCCGAAGCGCGCCACGCCATCGCCATCAGCATGGATTGCGCCGACTGGGACGAACTCATGATTCTGCTCGCCGCGCACCGCGAGAAGGTGAGCGCCCATTTTGAAGCCGTGTTCTCCGACCCCGGCGAAGACACGAATCCGTTCTGCGACCTCTGGTTGGGTGAACTGGAGGCGGACGCGGGCGCGAAAAAGCTCGCCAGCTTAGGGTTTCATCAGCCCGCCGAATCCTGGGAGCGTCTCGTCGCCCTGCGCGCCTCCGCGCGTTATCGGCAATTGCCCGCCAGCAACCGCGAACGGCTGGATGTGGTCGGCGCGCGGCTGATCGGGGTCGCCAGCCAGCAGAGCGAACCCGACCTTGTGCTGGGACGCGGGCTTGACCTGCTCGAACAAATCGCCAAGCGCGGCGCGTATCTCGCCTTGTTGCAGCAATATCCGCAAGCGCTGGAGAAGGTTGCCCACATCGTCGGCGCGTCTTCATGGGCTGCCGCCTATCTCAATCAGCATCCTTTGCTGCTTGACGAATTGCTCGACGTGCGCCTGTTGGAAACGGCAACCGAGTGGCCGATGTTTCGCGCCGAACTCGCCCGCGCGCTGGCGGCGGCGGCGGGCGATACCGAGCGCGAAATGGATTTGCTGCGCGAACTGCATCACGCGCAGGTTTTCCGTCTGCTGGCGCAGGATTTGGCGGGGTTGCACAGCATCGAGCGCATTTCCGACCATCTCACCCAGTTGGCGGACATCGTGCTGGAAACCACGCTCTCGCTCTGCTGGCGGAAAATCGCCCCGCAAAACGACGCGCCGCCCGCCTTCGCCATCATCGGTTACGGCAAACTGGGCGGCAAGGAATTGGGCTATGCCTCTGACCTCGACCTCGTTTATCTGCGCGACGAGGCGGATGCCGACCCCGACGCCGAGCGCAATTACACCCGCCTGGGGCAGCGCATCAACACCTGGCTTTCCAACCGCACTTCGGCGGGGCAGCTTTTTGAAACCGACCTGCGCCTGCGCCCGAACGGGGATTCCGGTCTGCTGGTGTGCACGCTGGAAGCCTTCCGCGATTACGAACTTTCGCACGCCTGGGTGTGGGAACATCAGGCGTTGACCCGCGCCCGTTTCGTTGCGGGCGACGCGGCGTTGGGGCGGCGTTTTGAGGCGGTACGCAAAGAAGTGCTCTGCCAGAAGCGCGACCTTGCCGCCCTGAAAACCGAAGTCATCGCCATGCGCCAGAAAATGCTGGACGCCCACGCGCGGCATGATGCGGCATGGTTCGACCAGAAACAGGATCGCGGCGGCATTATCGACGTGGAATTCATGGTGCAATATCTGATTCTGGGTCACGCCGCGACCTATCCGCAACTCACGCACAATCTGGGCAACATCGCCCTGCTGAAAATGGCGGCGAGTCTGGGACTGATTCCCGCAGAACAGGCGGAAGCCGTGCGAAACGCCTACCGGGAATATCGCCGTCTGCAACACAGCCAACGTCTGAACGAAGCCAAAACCCGCCTGTCACGCGCCGAAGTCGCGCCGCACATCGCCGTCGTGCGCGAACTCTGGCGTTTCCTGTTTGAGGAATAAAACCCGCATGTCGCATTCACAAACCCCCCTCTCCCCCCTACGCCGTTCGCGCAGCGCAGCGGGCGAACGACTGGAAATCCTCGACCAGACCCTGTTGCCCTGGCGTAAGGAATGGCGACCCCTGACCACGCTCGCGGATGCCGAACACGCCATCCTCACCATGCAGGTGCGCGGCGCGCCGCTGATTGGCGTCATCGCCGCCTACGGCGTCGCCTTGGGCTTGCAGGAACACGACGATGACGCAGGCGTGTTAAACGCCATCTCCGCCCGCCTCGCCGCCACCCGCCCCACCGCCGTCAATCTCGGCTGGGCGCTGACGCGCGTTTGCGAACATCTGCGCGCCCTGCCTGAACTGACCGGGCAACAGCGCATCAATGCCGCCTGGCGCGAAGCCGACGCCATCGCCGCCGAAGACGCGGACAACAACGGCGCCATCGGCGCGCACGGGTTGAAACTTCTGCAAGCCATCAGGAACAGCCATCCCGACCGCCCCCTGCAACTGATGACCCATTGCAACGCGGGCTGGCTCGCCACCGCCGGACACGGCACCGCCCTTGCCCCCATTTACGCCGCGCATCAAGCGGGCTTGCCCGTGCATGTCTGGGTTTCTGAAACCCGCCCGCGCAATCAGGGCTTGCTCACCGCCTGGGAACTGATGGAAGCGGGCGTGCCGCACACCCTGATGACCGACAATGCCGCCGGATTGCTCATTCTGCAAGGCAGGGTAGACGCGCTCATCGTCGGCGCCGACCGCATCGCCGCCAATGGCGATGTCGCCAACAAGGTCGGCACCTGCCTGAAGGCGCTGGCGGCGGCGCACCAATGCCTGCCTTTCTACGTCGCCGCCCCCTCCTCGACGCTGGATTTCAACGCAGCCAGCGGCAACGACATCCCCATCGAAACCCGCAGCGCCGACGAATTGCGCTTTGTCGCCGGCGTAGACCGCCAGCATCAGGCAAGCCGTCTGCGCCAGATTGACGAAGGACATTCCGTCTACAACCCCGGCTTCGACATCACCCCCGCCGCGCTGGTGACCGCCATCATCACCGAACACGGCGTCATCCCCGCCCGCGAACCCGCCCTGGCGCGCTTGCTCCGGGCGCAGGTGTCAGAAGACAGGTAACAGGTGACAGAGATGGAAAAAGCGTTGATTGCCAGCGCGCAAGCCATGCGTGCCGCCGGATTGAACAAGGGCACGGCGGGAAATCTGAGTTGTCGGCTTGTTCGGGAAGGCAGAGATGGCTTTTTGATTACCCCCACCGGCATGGATTACGCGGCGCTGACGCCGGAAGACATCCCCTGGGTCGCCGTGGAGAGCGGCGAATTCACAGGCAAACGCAAGCCCTCGTCCGAATGGCGCTTTCACCGCGACCTCTACGCCGCCCGCCCGGAAGTCGGCGCGGTATTACACGCCCATTCCCCTTTTGCCGTCAGCCTCGCCTGTCTTGGACGCGACATCCCCCCTTTTCACTACATGATCGCCCGCTTCGGCGGCGACAGCATCCGCTGCGGCGACTACGCCCTGTTCGGCACGCAGGCATTATCGGATGCCGCCCTCGCCGCCCTCAAAGACCGCACCGCCTGCCTGCTCGCCAACCACGGCATGTTGGTCTGCGGGCGCGACTTGAAACAGGCGCTCGACCTGGGCGTGGAACTGGAAAGTTTGTGCGAACAATACTGGCGTGCGTCGCTGCTGGGAGAACCCAGGTTGCTGGATGCTAAGGAGATGACGGCGGTATTGGAAAAGTTTGAGGGGTATGGACGGCAGGATGAGCACGACATGAAAACGGGCGACAAAGATTAGAGCAGATTAACAAATTGATCCGCAAATCAAACTTGGCGCGCTTTCAGTTTTACGTAGGGGCGCGCATATAGCGTCCGTGGTTTAAGTTCGCGCGGTCTCCAACACGGACGCTATTAATCCGGCAATCAAATACGCCGTCTGGCGCACGACGATGGCATTTGGTAGGGCGGGGTCGAAGAGCGTGCCCAGACTGATGACAACCCCCCCCACGTCAAAAGCGATGTAGGGGCACGGCGTGCCGTGCCCTATCGCGGCAGGAAACTTCTTGCATGAAACCGACAAACCGCATCCGCGCCACCCTGGGAGCGCCGGCGTCCCCGCCGGCGGTTTTAAGATTTTTCGCGCGGAACCAACCCCGCCGGCGGGGACGCCGGCGCTCCCAGGGGGACGGCGATGCTCCCAAGTGGACGGCGACGCCCAGCGGCGTCAAAAGCGAGGAGCGTAGCGACGCGGCAATCTTGGCGACCAAGGAGATTGCCGCGTCGCTACGCTCCTCGCTTTTGACGATGTAGGGGCGCGCATTGCGCGTCCGTGAGTTTGGAAGGGGGAGCAGGATGCTCCCCCCACTTTACTGTCACCTGACCTCTGATCCCTGCACTGTCGGGTTGCGCCTGCGGCTTACCCGACCTGCGAGCCACCGCAGGGGCGATCTTCGTCAAAAATCTGTCATCGCTACCGCCCCGTCAAACTCAATCCTCATCCCACTGCTTTGCCCCGTTCCCGACCAACCCAAGGCAAAGCCGCAGCAATCCGTAGCTTGACCAGCGCAGCAGGCGGGAGAGCGGGGATTGGCGACGGATGTCCTGCCGTGTGCGTTCTTGTGCGCCGCGCTCAATCGCCGCCTTCAGGCTGGCGGCAAGCTGGACGGCGAAGGGTTTATCGTCGACCACGACATTGCCTTCTTTGGAGAGCAGGAGGCTGAAGGGATCAATGTTGGAGGAGCCGACCGTCGCCCACTGCTCATCCACCACGGCGACTTTGGCATGCAGGCAGCTTTTTTTGTATTCAAAAATACGGATGCCCTCGGAGAGCAGGGTGTCGTAGAGGGCCTGGGTGGCGTATTGCAGCAGGGGATGGTCGCTTTGCCCCTGCAACAGCAACGTGACTTGCACGCCCCGCGCGGCGGCGGCTTTGAGGGCGTGGCGAAAGCGGGCGCCGGGCAGAAAATAGGCGTTGGCGATGAGCACCGATTTTTTGGCGTTGTGAATGGCGGCAAGGTAGGCTTTGGCGATGTCGTTACGGTGGCGGATGTTGTCGCGCAGCAGGAAGGCGGCGCGTTGTTGCCCCGAATGTTCAGAGGCTGCGGCAATGACGTCAACATGCGGCAGGCGGTAGCGGCGTTTGAAGCTGACCCAGGCGACGTTTTCCCACATCCGCCGCGCGGCGTGGCGGATAGACGTGACGAGTTGCCCTTCCACTTTGACGGCGTAATCGTAACGGGGAGAAAGGGCGGCGGGGGCGTTGTTGTCGTCGATGATGTTGATGCCGCCGACAAAGGCGATTTGTCCATCAATGACTGCCAGTTTGCGATGCAGGCGACGCAGGTGAAAACGTTGCAGGGAGAAACGCCCGATTTCCTTGCGGTAAGTGAGGTGATGCGCGCCCGCACTTTCCAGACGCGCGCCAAAAATCTTCGGAAAATCGCGCGCGCCAAAGCCATCCACCAACACCCGCACGGCAACCGCGCGTTCGGCGGCGCGAACAAGGGCGGCAATCACGGCATTGCCGACTTCATCATCGGCAAAGATGTAGCTTTCGAGAAAAATCTCCCCCCGCGCCTGATCAATGGCGGCCAGCAACGCCGGAAAATACTCCGCGCCGGATTCAAGGAGCGTGATGCGGTTGCCGTTGGTGAATTCAGGCATCAGGTTTCAGGTGGCAGGTAACAGTCATTTGCGGCTGCTTTGCCGCCGGTAGCCCCTGTCACCTGTAACCTGCCCCCTGTCACCTGCCTCACCTGAGCGCCAGCATCCTCTCCAACGCCAGCTTCGCCAGTTTTGCCTCGTGCGGCGGGACGATGATGGGGTTGACGAGCTGCCCTGCCGCGAGGTTTTCCAGCGTCCAGGCGAGATGTCGGGGGTCGATGCGTTGCATGGTGGAGCACATGCAGATGATGTCGGACATGAATTGTACGGTTTTGCCTTGCGGCGCGACTTCCCGCGCCAGACGTTCGACGAGGTTCAATTCTGTGCCCACCAGCCAGCGTGTGCCTGCCGGAGCTTCCTTGATGGTTTTCACGATAAGTTCGGTCGAACCTACGTGGTCGGACGCGGCGCAGACTTCAAAGCTGCATTCGGGGTGGGCGATGACGATGCCATCAGGATGCCGGGCGCGAAAGGCGTCAATCTGGCGTTTGTTGAACATCTGGTGCACCGAGCAGTGCCCCTTCCAGAGCAGGATTTTCGCCTGGTTGATGGCGTTCGGCGTCAAGCCGCCCAGAGGCAGATCGGGGTCCCAGACCCGCATTTCATCTAAAGGGATACCCATGTTATGCCCCGTCCAGCGTCCAAGATGCTGGTCGGGGAAGAACAGGATTTTGGGACGTCGTCCGAACGCCCATTGCGCGATGACGCCAGCATTGCTGGATGTGCACACGATGCCGCCGTGTTCGCCGCAGAAGGCTTTCAGGTCGGCGGCGGAGTTAATGTAGGTAACGGGGGTGAAATTCGCCTCAACCTCCAGCGCTTCGCCGAGTTCCCGCCAGCAGCGCTCAACCTTGGCGAGATTCGCCATGTCCGCCATCGAGCAACCCGCCGCGAGATCGGGCAGGATGGCGGTTTGTTCCGGGCGCGACATGATGTCCGCCACTTCCGCCATGAAATGCACACCGCAAAAAACGATGTGCGGCGAATCCGTTTCTGCCGCGAGGCGGGAAAGTTTCAGGGAATCGCCCGTCAGATCGGCGTGTTGATAAACATCGGCGCGCTGATAGTGGTGGCAGAGCAGCACTGCTTCCTTGCCCAACTGCTGGCGGGCAGCGCGGATACGCGCCTGACATTCGGCGTCGGAGAGCGCGTGATAGTCGTCAAAGGGTAACGGCGTCATTGCGGCTTACTGAACCCAGGGCAAGCCCGCCAGTTTCCAGCCGCCGAGCTTGCCGCGTTGTTCGTTGGCATCCTTGTCGCCCTCGAAACCTTCGAGCACGTTGTAGCAGGATGCATAACCCTGCCGCGCCGCTTCACGCGCCGCTTCGTCGGAACGATTGCCGCTGCGACAAATCAGCAGCACCACCGCCTCCTTGTCCACCTGGGTACGCAGATGGCGGAAAAAATTGGGGTTTTGATTGCCGTTCGGATAAAGTTCCCATTCGATTTCCACCGCGCCGGGGATGCGACCGACGAAATCCCATTCGGGACGGGTGCGGATGTCGACCATCTTCGCGCCGGGCGCGAGTTGCCATACATCGTTGGCTTCGGCAGGCGTGAGCGCGCCCGCGTAAGAAAGATTCATGGCCTGAGCGCGTTCCTGGGCCAATTGCAGGATGTCATTGAGTTTTCCCATGGGACTGAACATGTGTCATGGATGTTGAAACGGACTGCGAGTATAGCCTTATCGGGGGGCAGGGGACAGAGGAAGCCTTGTCCAACGTGGTATGAGCCTGAATGAGGGTTGTATTTCCAGTGAGAAATGAGCCTGAAGCGAAAAAAGTGAGGTTCAAGGCGGTGCGGGTTGATCATCCTGAGGATGGTGATCAACACCAAGAAATTAGCAACAGGCCTAAAGGCCTGTCACTAATTTCTTGGTCATTGGCACCTGCGGCGCATCCCGACGGTTGTACGGTTGCCGCACGCCGATTGTTTACAGCCGTCGGGTTCAACTTTGCTGACCCACCCTACGCGCTGGGGGCGATGGCGTCCTCGCCATCGCCCCCAAAGGACGCTTACCCGACAAGAAACTGTACAAGTTGTTTCGTAAGGGTGAGATTTTGAATCTGCCAGGTTCAAGTTCGCCGACGCGCCCGGGTTGGTTTATCATCAGTCTGGGCGGTGCCGCCCTACCTGAGCGCCTGCCCAAGCTCATCAATCACTTGTTGGCGGCATATGGCGCATTCGATTGCTGAACCAACGTTACAAAGTGTTATATATGATATAACTTGTTTGCTACAATCCAGAGTGCACCTAACTGGCAACAGCTTTGTTCCTTGCGTGTTTCATGCTTTTTTCATACTTGAAATCAGGATTTGCACCATCATGCTACGTCGCGCCTTTCTGATACTTTTCTGCTTGTTGTTTTCCGCCGCCGTCTTTGGCGCGCAGGAGGTTTTGCATCTGGGCATCGCGCCGTTCAACGCGCCGGGCACCCTGTTCAAAACCCATCAGTCCCTGCAAAAGCATCTGGAAGAACGTCTGGGTCGCCCCGTCAGGTTCCATACCTCGGCGAATCATCTTGCCTTTCTCGCGGATTGCCTGAACGATCGGTTCGACATCATCATCACGCCGCCGCACTTCGGCGCGCTTTTTCTGGAATACGACTACACGCCGCTGGTGCGCTATCAAGCGCCCATGTCCACCATTTTTATCGTGCGCGCCGCCAGCGGCTTCAAAACCCTCGCCGATTTGCGCGGCAAGCGCGTCGCCTTCCCTGAGCGCGCCTCTTTCTTTTACGTGGCGGGCATCCGGGAGATGGAAGAAAACGGCATGTACGCAGGGCGGGATTATTTGATGCAGGAACGCCCCAATCACGCGGCGGCCATCATCGCCGTCTCCCTGAAGGAAGTGGATGCCGCCTTCAGCACGCAAGCCGTGTTGAACCAGATGCCCACCGATGTACGCGCCCAACTCAGGAGCATTCACATCGAAAACGAGGCGGAGATGCCACATTTGATGACCCTGGCGCGCGCGCAACTGGGGCCTGACCTGATTGCAAAAATCAAATCCGCGTTGAACAGCTTTGCGTCCACCGATGGCGGCAAGGCATTTTTTCTGTCGACCGGGTATGAAGGCTACGCGCCCATCACGGAAAAAGACATCAAGATGGCGCGGCCTTATACCGCCCTGATTCGCTCGTTTGTCCCCCCCAAGTCCGGCGGTGCCGTGCCATGACGATCCGTTATCTGGCGCATTCTTTTCGTGTGCGGCTGCTCCTGGGCAGCTTTTTGGTCTGCGCGCTGATGGTCTTCATGCTCATCACCAACAGCATTCTCCTCGCCAACCATTACCTGCAACAACAGCAAAGCAAGGACATTGATTCAATAGGCATGGCGTTCAGTTCCGCCGCGCTGCCCTACCTGCTGAACGGCGATTACGCCGCCTTGCGTGAAACGCTGGAAGAATGGCAGTTACTGGAAGCTACCGCCTATCTTGCCGTCGCTCTGGATAATGGCGCGCGCATCGCCGTTAACTGGCCGGACAGCAAACCCCTGCCCCAACCCGGTGAATCGAATGGCGTGACGAACGCGGTGTTCCCGATTGGCATTGGTGAAGAGCAATACGGTCAGTTGTATATCGGGCTGCACAATTCGTTCATTGCCGAGGCAAAACGGGCGTTGCTCACGCAAAACATCCTGATTGCCGTCGGCGGTATCGCGTTGTTGACCTTCTTCATGTCGCTCGTCATCTACTACATGACCCGGCGACTGGTACAGCTCTCGAACGTCAGCGCCCAGATCGCCAAGGGGAACCTTGATTTACGCATTCCGGTGAACGGTCATGACGAAGTGGCGCGTCTGGCGAAGAGTTTCAACCACATGATTGACGCCGTGCACACCCGCATACGCGAACTGGAAGACAGCAGGCAGCGTTTTCGCGCCATCGCCGACTACACCCACGACTGGGAAAACTGGTTTGACCCGGAAGGCAGGCTGCGTTGGGTGAATCCCGCCGTGCATCGCATCGCCGGTTATACCCCGGAAGAATGCATGAAGATGGCGGATTTTCCGCTCTCGCTGGTGCATGACGACGACAAGGAACTGGTGCGCCACCAGATGCGTCAGGCGCTGGGCGGGCATAGCGGGGAGAACCTGGAATTCCGCCTCCAGCGGCAGGACGGACGCAGCCTGTGGTGCGCCATCTCCTGGCAACCCATCCGCGACACAGAGGGGCTTTCGCTCGGCTACCGTTCCAGTATCCGCGACATCACCCTGCAACATCACGCCACCGAAGAACTGGCGTATCAGGCGATTCACGACCCGCTCACCGGTCTTTTCAACCGTCGCGCCTTTGAACGCCAGTTGCAACAATCGCTGGAACTGTACAAGCATGAGCGCCAGGCGGTTTCCATCCTCTATCTTGACCTCGACCAGTTCAAGGTCGTAAACGACACCTGCGGGCATAGCGCGGGCGACCAGCTTCTGATCGGTCTGACCAAAATGCTGCAAAACCAGATCGAACAGGGTTTTCTGGCGCGACTGGGGGGCGACGAATTCGGCATCCTTATACGGAATTGCGATGAAACCGAAGTCATGCGCCGCGCCAGGCAAATCATCGACGAAATCCGCGCCTATACCTTCACCTACGGCGGGCGCAGTTTCCGCATCGGCGCCTCGGTCGGCGTGGTGCGCGCCGGTCCCGGCATGGACAATTTCACCGACATCCTGATGGCGGCGGACACCGCCTGCTACGCCGCCAAGGAACACGGGCGCAATCGCGTCGAGTTGTATACCGAAACCGACGAATACTTCCGTGTGCGTCAGGAAGACTTCCGTTCCATCGGTCACATCACCACGGCATTGGCGGAAGGTCGCTTCCTGCTTTACTTCCAGCGTCTTGAACCCTTGCGTGAAGGCGCGCCGCGCCACATCGAAATCCTGATCCGCCTGCGCGATTTTCTGGGCAACATTCAGTCGCCTGCCCGTTTCATCGCCGCCGCCGAACGCTTCAACCAGATGCCCTACATTGACCGCTGGGTGGTGGAAAACGTCTGTCAGCAATTGGCAGCGTGGCGTGAACAGGGCAAGGCCACCGGCATTGAGCGTTACGCCATCAACGTTTCCGGTGCCAGCCTCTCCGACCATGAATTCCCGGATTACGTGCGCAACCAAATCAATCGCTACAACATCGACCCCGCCACCCTGTGTTTTGAAATCACGGAAAGCTGCGCCGTCGGGCAACTGACGCAAGCCTTGAGTTTCATCGACCAGATGCGCGCGTTAGGCGCGGCGCTGTCGCTCGATGATTTCGGCAGCGGCTTGTCTTCCTTTGGCTACCTGAAACAGTTCAAGGTTAATTACCTCAAAATCGACGGTCAATTCGTCAAAAACATCGACCACGACACTTCCGACTACGCCGTAGTAAGAGCAATGGTGCAACTGGCGCAAGCGCACGGACTGAAAACCGTCGCGGAATTCGTATGCAGCGAAGCCATCTACGATCTGGTCAATGAACTGGGCGTAGATTACGCGCAAGGCTACATCTGCCACATTCCCGAACCGCTGGTAAATCTGGTCGAGTAGGGGCACGGCACGCCGTGCCCCTACATGAAATTCAGTTTCACGCAGGTTGGGTCATTCCAATTCGCCCAAACGGTTTTGCAATTCTCAGGGCACAGGCTGCGGAAGCAGCGCATCCAGCGCGTCCGCGATTTCCGCTTCCGTGAGTGCGCCCATTTTTTGTCGAACAACCTGACCTGTGGCGTCGACAAAAACCGTAAAAGGCAAACCGGCGATGTTATTGCCAAGCCCGGTCATCATACGGATACCGGCTTCCTGTCCGATCAGCATCGGGTAATCGAGTTGGTAAGCCGCCACAAAATCATGCACCGCTTCCGCTTGCGCCTCGACCGCAATGCCGATGACCGTCAACGCCTGCGCGTGGCTGTGGCTGATGGTGTTCAAGAGCGGCAATTCCTCGCGGCAAGAAGGACAAATACGCGCCCAGAAATTCACGATCAACGGTTTGCCGCGATAGTCTTGCAGGCGGACTGGCTGACCGTATAAATCCGTGAGTGGCGTGGTGAACAAAATCTCGCTGTCGGCAGCGAATGTCGATGACGCGATGTTGAGCAGCGCCAACGCCAGCATGACAAAAAAACGGCGGCTGTTCATCAGGGTAAATCTCCGCGCCGGAAAACCAGATAACCACCCAGTGCGCTGACCACACCGAGCATGAGCGGGTAGAACAAGGCAAAAAACCGATAGCCCGTCGCGCCGAAAGTATCGAGGATGACATAGGCGGAAGGACCGAGAACAATCAGTTGCGGATCAAACAACGACAACGCCGCCGTGCGGAAGACTTGCAGCGGATTCGCCAGAGCAATCAGCACTGCCGTTTCCGGTGCGATTTTGCCCTGAATCATGACGCCGATCAGAATCAGGTCAAGAAAGAGCAAAAAGCCGAGCCAGACCACGAAGGCGATGCCCTGCGCCATGTCGGTACTGCGTGCCAGCGCCGAAATCAACATGCCGATGCCAAGGAAACAGGCTGCCATGACAGCCAGCAGTGCCGTGTAATAGCCAAAAATGTTCCACGGCACTTCGATGTCCTGCAAGGTTGCCCAGCCAACAGCGCCGAGCATGGCAAGGAAGACCGGCGCGAAGATGACAACATAGCGTCCCAACGTCTTGCCCCAGTACCAGCCAGCCAGCGACACCGGTAGCGCCAGCAGGTATTCGTAGACTCCGGCTTCACGCTCGCCTGCCACCGAGCGGACAGTCGTAATCAGCACAAACACCGGCATGATTGCGATAGTGAGCTGGATGTAGGTAACGAGCAATCGGGAAAGACCGATGAAACCCAGTACCCGCGATTCGGTAAGACCGAACAGGAAAAACAGCGCCACGATGCCGCCGAAGACCAGCACGTAAATCTGAAACCAGCGCGCACGCAGCGAAGTCAGTGCGTCAAGACGGGCAGACAGCCAGAGAGATTTCATCAAAAATTGGCTCCAGTTGGAATTTCCTGCGGTTCATGCGTATCGGACATATCGTGCGAATGCATTGCCCCATGCCTGACCGCGTTTTGCGCCGCACTTCGTGCCAACACCCGTTCACGCATGAGCGCAAAGGTAAGACTGTCCGCTTGAGCTTGGGCAACAGCGACAAAGTTGTAACCCATCGGCGAACTCTGCGCGAGGTAATGCGCCGTGCGTGGATCGAGCCACGTCGGGTGTTCGGCGCTGTTATCCCTCGCAGCCACCCAGAAGCGCATCGTTTCGGCGCTCGTCCACGGTTGTGTCGCCGCCTGGTCGCGCAACCAGGTCAGCAGACAGCCGATGTCGTCAAATTTGCGAACCTGTCCGCTGTCGGCGTTAATCTGCGCGGCGAAGCGCCGGTCGGATATCACCATGCCACAGTGTGTGCAGGTATCCCGATCCCAGTAGATTACAGCCATGCCCGACGGCCATTGGGTTCGCGGCTGGCAAGCGGCAAGCAAGCTCGCCAGCGGCGTAAGCAGCAGCCCGCCGACAGCGATACGGGAGAAAAAGACACGGCGAGGTGGCGAATCCATCACAATCTCCTTTCGGTAAGTGAAAAATCGTCAATCAAACCCGTGTAGCGGGCGATGACACCGAGGAAACGCAGGCGATCCGCACCCGCCACTTCTCCCGTCCAGTTCAGACCCGTTTCATCGCCGCCGAACTTCCATTCCGCCAGCGCGACGGCAAAGGCGGCTTCGGCGCGTTTGATGCGAATGCGGCAATCCACAACGCTGTTCAGGGCGACCGCGTCAGCCACCACATCATCAAGCACGATTCTGCCAGTGTCCATTTCGACAACCCGCCCCACCAGCGCGGAAACTTCGTCAAGACGGTGACTGGAAATCAGCATGGTGACCTGACCGAGCCGTTCACCCAGCAGTTCAAAAAAGGTTTTGCGCGCTTCCGGATCAAGATTGGCAGCAGGTTCATCGAGAATCAGCAGGTCGGCACGGCGACCGAGCGCGATGGCAATCAGGAGTTTCTGCTTCATGCCGCCGGAAAGCTGCACGAAGGGGCGCATAGCGAAGCGGGCGGCATCCAGCCCCAGACGTTCGGCAACGCTGTAGACATCCTGCGGCGCGGCGTCGCACAAAGCGGCAGAAAAACGCACCAACTGCCCAACCGACATTCTCAGGGGCGGCGGCAGTTGCGGCACGAAACCGACGCGCCTCAGCACGTCAGTACGGTGCTGGCGCGGGGACAGCCCGTGCACGAAAATCTGACCGGTATGGACGTATTCGCCAAGCAGACAGCGAATCAGCGTGGTTTTGCCCGCGCCATTGGAACCAATCAGCGCGACACGCTCGCCTGCCGCAATCGACAGGTCAACGCCATCAAGCACGCGGGCGCGGCGAAAAGTTTTGACGACGCGGTTGAACTGGAGCGCAGGAGCGGTCACGGCAGGTTCCGTGGTTTGAGGTGAAGTCATAGCAGGCTGGATAATCCCTTGATGTCGAACTGAAGCGCCCCGTTCGGACAGGCGTCGAGACAAAGACCGCAGCGCGTGCAATCCGGCCCCAGGTTCATGACTTCGGCATCAGCGCGTCCCTTGATGGTAATGTCGAGTACGTGTGGCACCAGACAGACTTTCCGGCAGTCGCCTTCATGAAAACACTGTTCGACCCGAAACACTATCCGTGTGGGCGAAAGCGCGCCAACGACGCCATAGGTCAGACCAATCGGGCATACGTAGCGGCACCAGGCGCGACGCGAATAGAAAATTTCAAAAAGCACCACCACCACCACCCAGGCAAGCGCCAGCCCCGGTCCGTAAATCAGCGCCCGCGAGAGGATGCCTGTCGGCGAAAGGGTTTCAAACACCGTGTAACCGCTCAAAAAACTGAGCGCCGCGAACAGCAGCCAGCAAAGCGTACGTACACCACGATGAAATTCGTGTTCGCTGACCAGCTTTTTGTGCACCAGCGCGAGATGCGCTTTTTCCGCCAGCTCGGAAACAAGATGATAAGGGCATACCCAGGAGCAAAAGGAGCGCCCGCCCAGCATGACCCAGAGTACGAACACCGTCAGCGAACCAATGACCAGATTCACAATGATGTGTTTATGCGCCAGCATGACTTGCAGGGCGGCGTTCAGGTCAATCAGGTGAAACCCGACGAAGCGCGAACCGGTCAACGCGCCTTCGAGCATCTGGATGTCAAGCCAGAAAGAGATGACGAACAGCAAATTGATGATAATCAACACCGCCCAACGGCGATTGCGCCATTTGTGGCTGACAGGTTGTTCAGCGCGCGCGCGCAGTTTTTCTTCGATGAAATGTGCCTTGTCAGCGTATTTTCGCGCCATGATTTCCTGCACTGGCGCAGGAATGGTCTGTGGTTTTTTCGGTGTCATCCCCAACATGCCGAGCAGTAGCAGCCATTGCCGTTTCATGTTGCGCCCTCCCATACCGCCTGGGCACCAATGATGATGGCGGCGGGTTCCGCAGGGCAAATCATTTCGCAGACGCCGCAGCCTACGCAGGCAGCCAGCACTTCCGGCGTCATGCGTTCGACGCCATCTGCGCCACGACGCGGACGCAGTTCGATGGCATCGGCGACCGGACAGGTGCGCACACACAAATCACAGAGCGGAACGTCGTAGGGATGTTCATGAATCGGAATGGGTTTCCAGCGATCCACTTCGGTGTAGCGCAGTTTGCCCTTGAACGCCGCGCCGCGCGCACTGCCCCGAAAACCTTTGCCCTGTACCGCGAGACAGGCTTCCGGACGCGCCAGACGGGCTACACCCATGCGTTCTTGCAGATTCAGGGTATTTTCCGGGTCGTCGATCTTGGCTTTCAGAACCGGAGGCGCGGTCAGCGGCGCGCCGGAACGGACGGGCAGAAAATCCGGCTTGTCGTAGGTCAACGCACCCGTCGGGCAGGCGAGGATGCACTGTATCGCGTCGCAAGAAAAATCACAGGCTTGTGCCCGCGCATTGATGTAGGGCACGCCGATGCCGAAACCTTCGTCGATGTCGCCCAGCCTGATGGCGTTGACCGGACAGACTTGCAGGCATTGCCCGCACTTGATGCAGGCCGCCAGGAAATCCGCTTCATTCAGTGCGCCCGGCGGTCGCAAACGGGCAAGGCGGTCACGCAGCAATGGCACATAAGCCGACAGCGCCAGACCGAGTACGCCGCCAATCAGCGCGAGCGACCGCAGAAAGGCGCGTCGCGCCTGCTGTTGTCGGGATAGCGATTGGGCGGATGATTTGGCGGAACATGCTATTTGCGGGGCGTCGGCATCGTTCATGGCGTCGCCCCTGGCGTGGGTTTACGGAACAGGGGACGTTCGTCGCGCAAAATCCGGTCCGGTACAGAGAAAGGCGCGAGACGTTCGAGAAAGTCGATCAGCGCCATCACTGGCGAATTGTAGAAAAAGCGGGCAACCGGAATTTCCATCCAGATTTGGTCGGAGAAGGCGAGAAGTTCGTAGGGCTGGTCGCCGATACCGTCGCCATCGCGATCAAAGCCCTGATAATCGTCCCAATAATTGCCCTGCCACTCGTTATGGCGCGCATCGCCTCCCCGCCCGCCATAACTCACCTGGGCAAGGTTGCCTTCAAAAATGTTGCCGCTCAAACGGTTGCCGCCGGTTTCACTGTTGAACAAAATGCCGATGCCATTATAGGCAAAGCGGTTACGATGAATTTCAATCGTCGTGTCGGGCTGGAAAGGCGACAGGTCGGAGCTGATGCCAATGCCGCAGTAGAGGATTTCGTTATCTTCGATGCGGACATCCGAGGATTCCTTGAAACCGACGCCCATGCCGGTCGCACCGGTCGCGTGACTGATGATGTTACGCCGCGCGCCGCCGCCTTCCGCGTACATGAAATAAATTCCTACGGCATTGTCGTAAAAGCGGTTTTCTTCCACCAGATTGTTGTTGGCAAACATGAAATGAATCGAATAGCGGCTACGCTGCCCGACGTTGCGGCGAAAAACATTGTCGTTGGAATACCAGACCACCGTATCGCGGGAGTCGCGGATTTCGTTTTCCTCAATCCGGTTGGCATGGCTGTACCACAAACGCAAGGCGTCGCCACGCGCGCCCAGTTCCAGATTTTTGGAACGGATACGGGTTTTACGTATCAGGTTGTGATTGGATTGCTTCAGGTCGATACCGAACAGGCAGTTGTCGAGGGTGAGATTTTCGATGTCATTGCGGCTGCCGCGCACGTCGAGACAGCTATCGTCGGTGTCGTGCGAACTGCCGGAACCGGTTAGATGCAGACCCCGTAACGTCACGTCATTGGTCGCCAGTATGAACACCGTGCCCTTGTCTCCGGCGTCGATGCTGACCTTGCCCTGTCCGTCTATGGTCAACGGTTTGTCCAGATACACCGGTCCGGCATAGGCGCCCGGCGGCGGTTTCAGCAGCGATCCGGCAGGAGCTTTGTCGACCAGATCCTGAAAGGGCGGCAGACCATGCACACGCGGGTCGCGCTCAATCAGCAGATAAACGGGTTTCCCCCTGTCCACGGCGACGCGCGGGGCATTGTCCATATCTTCTTGCGCCGACGCAGCAGGGAAAAAATTCAAACAGACGAGGATTGCGAAAGCTGGCGTCGCACGATGCCATGACATCCGCTCGCCGTCCGCGCTCATGATTTGCCCCCCTCCCGTAATTGTTTGCGCCGAATCAGCGCCGCCAGCATCAAACAAACGAATACCAACACCAGAAGGGCAAAGCCCCAGGTGGGATAGGAGAAGGTCGAAAACTGCGCCACCTTGCCTTCACCGAATACGGTCGGCATGAAGGGTTTGACGGTAAATGCACCCCAGGGATGCAGGTTGTGACCGAAAAACCACAACCAGCCCGCATAGGTGAAGACAAAGAAGATGGGCAGCAGCGCGGGCACGAAAGCCAACAATAACTGAAAGGAGCGAATTTTCAGCGTACCGAGGACAACGATGATCATCGCCAGCACAAGACCGACAATGACGCTCACGCTGGCGTACAGCACCGTATTCCCCCAAGCCTGAATCCGCTCCGGCTCCTTGAAGAAGCTCCCCGTTTCCAGCATGTAATGTTGCACCTGTTGTTCCAGATGACCGAGTACGAACTGATCGACCATCATCCAGACAAACAGCGCGAGAAAGCCAACGGAGAGCACGAACACGCGACCTTTTGGCCTGGGGAGCGCGAAGGCAAGCAGCATCACGGCGAAAAAACCAAAAAAGAATTTCGCCAGGGGTCGCTCAACCGGCGCGCCAGTTTCAATCGGGAACATGCCGACATAGTGATTAATGGTGTTCATCTCATGGACGCAATCCAGCCCTTCCGCCTTCTGATCGAGGTTGCCGCCGGTGTCGGTAATCGGGTTGTAGCGTTCGTCGTCACCCGACAGGTCTTTCTGGATGATTTCCTTGGCCATGCGCGTACCCTGCGCCGCCGCCGTGCAACCGTTCGCCACGCGGTCAAAATGAAAATGGATGCGAATGCCATCTGGAAAAGCCTCCGGCGGATAATTTGGTGCGGTCAGGGAAACCCACCAGATCGGGGCGAAATACGCCGCGAGCATCAGTACGAGCGCCCCCAGAGTGAGCGCGGCGACGAGAAGATTACGTTTGTCAGTCACAGGCAGACATCCTTTTCTGCGTTAATCCTACTTCTTCTTTGTGCCACACATGGCACCCGGCATACTCAAACTGGCCTGATAAGCGGAGATGGCGACGAGTTGTGCGTCTGTATAGGGCTTGATGACCTTCACCATGTCCGGATTGGCGTTGCGCCGACGACCATCGCGGATTTCCGTCATCTGTCGCAACAGATACTGGTAATGCTGTCCGGCAATCACCGGATAAAACAGTTTCTTGTCGCCTTCGCCATTCTTGCCATGACATTTCAGACATTGCTGTTCATAGAGTTTTTGCCCCGTGGCAACCTGGGCGGCAGCATCGGTGCCCTCGTATTTGCCGTGCGTACTCGGAATACAGAGGTGCTCAATGAAGGCAGATACGTCCGCCAGTTCCTGCGGGTCGGTCAGGGAAACCGCGAAGGGATACATGGTCGGATTGTCGCGCATTCCGGCGCGAATATCCGCCATCTGCTTGATGAGTACGGTCGTGTGCTGACCCGCCAGTTGCGGAAAAGTACCGTCCGGTCGCCCCGCGCCTGTGGCCAGGTGACAGGCGCTGCAAATCTCGTAGGCTTCCTCGCCCCGTGTGATGTCGCCTTTCAGCTTCAGGGCTTCGGTCTTTTCGCCTTTCTGGGCGTTCCATTGGTATTTACTGTTTTCGATGCCCTCCCGCTTCGCGGGTGGCGGTCCCGCCAGCGCTACGGTCGAGCAGAACACTGCGCACAGAAATAATACGGCTTTCATTTTTTTCTCCTGTTGAATCGAACAAATTTTGTATATGGGCGTTGTCATACGCATCCACACAGGTTGTGACCTAGGGTTTCAGTGTGGCGATATATTTGGCCAGCGCAGCGATTTCCTGCTCGTTGACCAGATGCATGATGCCCTGCATTGCTGCCGAATTAGCGTTCTTGCGCGCGCCCGACTTGATGTCTTTCATTTGCTGATCGAGATAGGCTGCATTCTGTCCGGCGATTTTTGGATATACGGGCAACAGCGGTTTGTTTCCCTGCTGACCGTGACAGGCGGTACAGGTTTTTTCAGCATACAGCTTTGCTCCGTCGGGTTCAGCCGCCGTCGCCATCATCGGCGCCAGCAGCAAAGTCAGTGACAAAATCCATAATTTCATGCAATTTCTCCTTGGCGAAAGTTTCCCTCTCTGGGGCGGGGACGGCGGCAAATCCGCCGACAACCCGGCCCACAGAGGGCGCAAAACCTACCTGGTTTTCTTCGCGTTGTGCTGTTCAAGATAGGTCTTGGCGCGCAGACCGATGTCGGCAGCCTTGACCTGATATTGCCAGACCTGCTCCGCCCACAGGGTCGCCTGATCCCAGTCCTTCTTCGCCGCCGCCGCTTCATGCCGCGCCTTGGCGTCCGGAATCTTGTTCAACTGGTCAGTCGCATCTTCAACCATGCTCACGACATCAGGAAAGTCCTTGTAATTGACGCTCGTGATGTAACCCACCACGGAATCAATGACCGCCTGCGTCTCCGCGACGGTTTTCAGCCGTGTCCGATAATTCGCCTCAGTGTAATTCGCCTTGGCGATAGCGCTCGTGCCCTGCGGCTTCCAGTTTTTCGGCTTGACCAGCAGATAGCCCATCATCTCCAGATGCAGCGCCGAGCAGAACTCGGTGCAGTAGTACGGATAGACGCCTTCCTTGTCGGCAACGAATTTCACCGCCACCGTCTTGCCGGGTTCAATCGAAGCATGCACGTTGTATCCGGAGACAGCGAAGCCGTGCGTTTCGTCCTCGGCACGTTCAAGATTGGTGAGGTTGATCGTCACCTCGTCGCCCACTTCCACCTCTATGGTTTCCGGCGTGATGTGCGAACGAATCAGGGTGCCCTTGACCTCGACCTTTTTGCCCGTGCGAGTGGTCACTTCCTCACCGGCGCGTACTGCCCCCGGATGCGGCTTGTCGGTACGGGAATCCGTACCCACTTTGTAGCGCACGCCAGGTCTCAGCTTGGACGCTTCAATGGCAACGGTATTGTGCGGCTCGCCCAGCGGAATCGGCATGTCGTAGAGCAACTGCATCTTGTCACCCGAAATGTCGATCAACTGATGGTTTTGCGGATGCAGCGGTCCGACCGGATTGAAACGGTCAATCGACAGCTTGTTCAGCGCGACCAGATAACGTCCCTTCGGGTCAACTGCGTCACCTTCCATCGTCATCAGGTGACCAATGTTGTAATGCACCGAGATTTTATCCAGCACCTTGCCGGTACAGTAATCCCACTTGGCGACCTGCGAATCGACGTAGAGCGAAGTGTAAGCCACGCATTTTTTGGCATCGAACTGCGTGTGCAGCGGTCCCAGCCCGACTTGCACCTGGGTTTGCAGCGCGTCCTTCATGCTGATAACCGGAATGCCATACGGGTCTTTTGACTCGAATTTTCCGGCTTTGATCGCAGCCATGATCTTCTCAAAGGAAAACACCGACACATGTGTGTCGAGCTTTCCGGAAACGATGATGAGTTTGCCATCCGGCGCCACATCCACGCCATGCGGTGATTTCGGTTCCGGTACCAGAAAAAGGATACCTTCCTTGACCGCCGTATCCATCATCAACACGTTATGACCATTGATTTTTTTGGCCTTGCCTTGCTTGACCAGTTCCGCTGCCTTTTTCCAGTTGATGACGTGCATGTAGTCGGTATCTTTGGCCGAACAGCCCGCTTCATACGGCGGTCTTCCCTTTTCGATTCCGCCCACATAGCGTTCAGAACAGAAAGAGTTGGTGAATGACCAGCCTTCGGATGGTCCTTTGCCAGCGTCGGTCACATCCTGAGCGTAGGGCGGCAATTCCACGGAAAAGGATTCCGCTGGAACGATACGTCCCTGCTTGCGGTCGAATTTCCAGTAGGTAATGCCTCCGCGATATTTCTCGTTGAAGGCTTCCAGCGGCTGAAACTCGTTTTCGAGCGGCGCGGCATACTGGGCTGCTTCCATGACGTATTCCGTATTCGGCGTCACGAAGCCGCCGCCGTGCTCGGATTTGAATACCGGGTTCACCACGATCTGCTTGGTTTCAAAATCACGCAAATCGACGACTGCAATGCGTGGATTGGCTTTGTCGTTGATAAACAGGTATTGACCGTCATACTTCCCCTGCGTTTCGGAAATTGCCGGATGATGCGCGTCGCCCCAGGTAATCTCCTTACCGTTGATTGCCCCCGCTTTCAGAATCGCGCGTGAACTCTCGTCGTAACCGTAACCCTGCCACGGTTCCGGCGTAAACACCGCAACGTATTTGAGAATACGCATTGACGGCACGCCGTAGACAATGAGCTGACCCGACTGTCCGCCCGACGCAAAGGCAACAAATTCGTCGCGTTTGCCGGTGGGTACGTAGGTCTTTGCCGCAGACAGCACATCCTGCTGGCTCAAACCCCGTCGTTTCATGACATCCTGCAATGATTCTGCCGACCATGCCGCACTCCCCATGCCCATGCCAAGCGCCAGGGTCAGTGCGCCTAATTTAATACAAGTGCTCATTTGGATACTCCCTCTTCGCACAATGAACTTTCCAAAACCGGCGGATTGTCTGCGGCATTTCCACCGGAATTCACCTATCGCCTTATGCCGCCGCCGGATTATGGTCTTGGTGGCATGAATTGGACAGGTAAGAAATGCTGATTTCACGACTGGGACAACGCGCCGAGTGAACTAGGATAATTCCTAGTGCAAGCGACAAAAAGCGGCAGATATTGGGGAATGAAAGGAATGTTTCAGTGGAATTTTGCTTGATGATTTTGATTCCACTATATTTTCAACGATGGAAGTGGCACACTCAAAGACACAATATCCATAATCAACATGCCATGGAATGGACGCACAATGGACATGATGGCACAACAAAACAACGAACAGCCTGCCCATGCTTTCCGCACCCGCTGGCCGGGACAAAAGAATTTTGTCATCGCTGTCACGGTGTGGACACTGCTGGTATTGGCCTCCCTGCTGGCGCAGCGTGAGCGCCTTGATGAAACCGCATGGTCGCTGGCAAAGACGGATGCAGTAACCAGTCTCAACAAGGACATGGCCATCCGGCGGTGGGCATCGGATGTCAATGGCGTGTATATCCGCGACGAATTCATCCCTTCGTTCAATTTTCTTGAGGAGGAACAGCGCGTTACCGTCAAACCTGCCTTCGGAGAGGAATTTCGCCTGGTGAAGGTAACGCCGATGCACCTGTTGCTGGCAATTCAGCAAACCAGCAACAAGGAATCCGGTATGCACGAACGTTTGACTTCAAAACAGTTGCGTAATATCGAGAACGAACCGGACACCTGGGAATCCGGGGCATTGGAAATTTTGAAAGGCGGTCAGTCGATTGTCGCCGAAAAAGTCCCCGGTCGCGGGCACGGGCTGATGCGGGTGATGCTGCCCATGCGTATGGACGAGGAATGCATGGAATGCCACCGTGACACGCTGATACCGGTCGGGGCATTACGCGGCGGCGCGTCGATTCAGGTTGAACTGAACAGCTACCGCACGGCGCAAGAACCCATCTGGCGCGCTACCCGGTATTGGCACGCAGGCATCTGGCTGCTGGGTTTGGGGGGCATTCTGACGTTCCAGTTTTTCGCCCGACGACGCGCCCTTGAGTTGATGTACGAAAAGGAAGCGCAGCGCGAGAATGCGGTGGCGTTTTCATCTATGGCAGAGGGCGCGATGATTGCCAATGCAACAGGGGAAGTCCTCTGGGCGAATGATGCCTTTTGCCGGATTTCCGGCTTCGGGCGCAAGGAAATCGGGCAGCAAAATTTCCGCTTTTTCATCGCCGGAGAGGAGAACAACACACTGTATCAAGACATCCAGCAGCAACTCGCCCGCAGCGGACATTGGCGGGGAGAATTGTTGAGCCGCAAAAAAACGGGCGAAACGCTCCCCTGTGAAATGTCGATTCAGGCGCTACGCAGTCCGGACGGGGAAATCCGTCGCACCATCTCGGTGTTTTCCGACATCACTGAACGCAAAAAAATCGAGCAGGAATTGCACCACCATCGGGAACATCTGGAAGATCTGGTCAAGCAGCGCACCGAGGAATTAATCATCGCCCGCAATCAGGCAGAGGCTGCGAATCGCAGCAAATCGATTTTCCTCGCCAACATGAACCACGAATTGCGGACGCCCCTGAATGCAGTCATCGGTTTCGCGCAACTGATGGAAAAGAACAACGCCCTGTCAGCGCAGCAGCAATACAACGCCGAAATCATCAGCACCTCTGCCCACCATCTGCTCACACTGATTAATGACATTCTCGAACTTTCGAAAATCGAGTCAGGCAAGATTTCCTTACATCACGAGGACATCAATCTGACGGAATTGCTGGCGCAAACGGCAGCGATGCTGCGTCTGCGCGCCGAACAAACGGGCGTTATCCTGAATATCGAAACTGTCGCCGTGCCACCCGTATTGCGCCTCGATCCCACCATCCTGCGACAAGTGCTGCTCAACCTGATTTCCAACGCGCTCAAATTCACCCCTGCCGGACGGGTCGATGCGCGAATTGAGAGCAGACCGGAGGCAACGCATGTTGAAGGCGAAGCGGACAAAGTGCGCCTGTACTTCAGCGTACGCGATACCGGCATCGGCATCGCGCCCGAACATCAGGAACGCATTTTTCTGCCTTTTGAGCAGGCAGGGCAGATACATCCAGAAGGCACGGGACTGGGGCTTACCATCAGCCGGCAATATGTGGAGATGATGGGCGGCGAATTGCATGTCGAATCCGAACTGGAGGAAGGTGCCTGTTTTTATTTCACAATCACGGCGGAGATAGCGCGGGAAGTGATCTGCGCAGCATCCGAAGCGCCTGTAATCAGTCTCAAGGCGGAAGATCGGGGGCGGCGGGTATTGGTCGTGGACGAGCAGGTGTCGGCGCGACAACTGGTGCGCGCCTTGCTGGAACCGCTCGGTTTTCATGTCGACGAGGCGGATTCGCTCGCCGCCGCCGAACGCCAGCTTGCAGCCATGCCGCCAGATTTGGCGTTGACCGAATGGACGCTGCCAGACGGCAACGGCGTGGATTTTCTGCGTTACGCCCGCGCCCACGATAACCCGCCCCGCCTGATTATGCTGACAGCTCATGTGCTGGAGGAAGATCGGCGTCTGGCGCTGGCTGCCGGAGCCGACGATTTTCTTGGCAAGCCCTTCCGGAAAGAGGATTTGTTCCGGATGCTCGAACAACAACTGGCGATCCGCTTCTTGCGCGCAGTCCCGCCGCCGCCTGCATCCCTCACCACCACCAGGCAAGATGACCAGTTTGAGCGCGTGGCTACCGAGCTGAAACAACTTTCGCCCCAAGTTTATGCGGCGCTAACCAGGGCGGCGATTATCTTGAGTCCGGCGCAAATCGACCTCGCGTTACGCGACATCGCCGCCGAAAATGCGGAACTGGCCATGCGCATCAACGAGCTTTGTGGCAAACATCAGTATCGGAAATTGTGGCGTTTGCTCGGCATTCTCGACAAGGAACAGACTCCATGAAAGACAATGGCGAAATTCTCATCGTCGACGACACCGTCGCTTCGCTGGATTTACTGGCTGAACTGCTGATGCAGGCTGGTTACGAGGTGCGGCTGGCGCCGAACGGACACATGGCGCTACGTTCAGCCAACGAGTGTCCGCCCGAACTGATTTTGCTCGACGTGCGAATGCCGGGTATCGACGGTTTTGAAGTCTGCCGACAATTGAAGGCAGCAGAAAAAACGCGCGACATCCCGATAATTTTTCTCTCGGCGCTCAACGAAACGACCAACAAGGTAACAGGTCTTTCGCTCGGCGCCGTCGATTACATCGCCAAACCCTACCAAACCGAAGAAGTGCTGGCGCGCGTGCGAACGCACATCGAACTGCATCGTCTGCGCTTTGACCTCGGAAAGCGTGTGGACGAAAGAACCGAACAACTCAACCAGTCGCAAAACCGCCTGCGTAACTCGCACAAACGCCTGCGCGAGCTGACCGCCTTCCTGCAAACCGTGCGCGAGGACGAGCGGACAGCCATCGCGCGGGAATTGCACGATGAACTGGGACAGGCGCTGACCGCGCTGCGTATTGATTTAGGCTGGCTCCGCAATAAATGTGCCGATCTTGGCGCGACCGTCGTGGATCGCATTGTTACCGCACACGGACTGACGAAACGTACCATCGACACACTGCACCGCATCTCGGAAGGACTGCGCCCCGGTATGCTTGATGTGCTCGGATTGGCGGCGGCGATTGAGCATCATGTGGATGAATTCCGCGAGCGCAGTGGCATTGAGTGCGCGCTCACCATGAACCGTGACGAATTCGAGTTGGACAACGGTCTGGCGATTACGCTTTTTCGGGTGGTGCAGGAAGCGACAACCAATATCCTGCGACACTCCGGAGCGAGTCACGTCACCATCCTGCTCATCGGAACAGAAGCGCATATTTGTCTGGATATCGAAGATAATGGTTGCGGTTTCGATACATCCGCGCACAGTAACAAGTACGGTTTGCTTGGTATGCAGGAGCGCGTCAACATGTTCGGTGGCGAAATCCGGATTGACAGCCAGCCGGACGCAGGAACCCGCATTCACATCAAGCTACCGATTCAACGGGAAAACCGCTCATGATCCGAACCCTGATTGCCGATGACCACGGAATTTTACGCGCTGGTCTCAAACACATCCTGCACGAGACAGACGACATCGTGGTGGAGGGAGAAGCCAGCGATGGCGGTGAAACACTGGCGCAAGTGCGTTCCGGGCACTGGGATGCGCTGGTACTCGACCTGTCGATGCCCGGTCGCAGCGGCATCGAACTCATCAAGCAAATCAAGGCTGAATATCCCCGCCTCGCCATTCTGGTGCTCAGTATGTACAAGGAAGATATTTACGCGGTACGCGCCCTGAAGGCTGGCGCGTCGGGCTATTTGTGCAAGGACAACGCCGAGGCGCAACTTGTGGACGCCATCCGTCGAGTCGCCGGAGGTCAACTGTTCATCAGCCCTTCGGTGGCAGAACGCTTCACCCGCGACACGTTGAACGGCACGATCGATGAATCGCCGCATACGCATTTGAGTGATCGGGAATACCAGATATTCCTGTTACTCGTGAAAGGACACAGCGTTACCCACATCGCCCGGCAACTCAATCTCAGCGTCAAAACCGTGAGCACCCACAGAACCAGCATCCTTGGCAAAATGGGGATGACCAGCACTGCCGAACTGGTCAGCTACGCCATCCGGCGCGAGCTGATCGAGGGATGACGACTGCCTGCCAGCAAGCCTCTACACACCGCCGTCTGTACGGCGAAACAACATCCACACCAGCAGTCCGCCCAATGCGCCCAACGCAATCATGCCCAATGCCAGTCCGGTGCGGCTGTGCCATAGCCACGGTGCAAGGGCGGCGGCGATGGCGGCGCCGAAAATGGTCTGGATGAAACTCTGGCAGGATGCCGCCATGCCCCGGTTTTGCGGGTACATGTCGAGCGAAATCAGGGTCATGTTGGGCATGGCGACGGCGACGCCAAAGTTGTACGCCGCAAGCGGCAGCACGGCGAGCATCAGGGAATCGGGGATGAGCGCGGAGGTGGCGAGATTCGCCAGCGCCGAGAGCGCCATGATGACAAACGCCAGACACAGGGTGCGGCGGTCGTTCCAGTGTCCGGCAAGGCGACCGGAGAGCCATGAACCCGCCATCATGCCCGCCATGCCGGGGACAAACAGCCAATAGAATTCGGTCGCGCCCAGATGCAGGTGTTCGCGGATGAAGGTCGGGGCGGAGAGAATGTAGAGGAAATAGCCGCCGAAGGTCGCGCCGATGCCGACCGACAGGGCGACAAAGCCCATGTTGCTGAACACATCCTTGTAGCCTCGCATGAGCGGCAGCACGGCGAAGGGCTGGCGTTTTTCCGGCGGCAGGGATTCCGGCAGTTTCCACATGCAGATGGCGCAGAGCAGGGCGGACGCCAGGGTGAGAAACACGAAAATGGCGCGCCAATCGGCGAGATGCAACACCCAGCCGCCGATCATCGGCGCGATGGCGGGCGCGACGGCGAACATGATGGCGATGTTGGCAATCAGGCGTTGCGCCGCCGCGCCTTCGTAGAGATCGCGCACCATCGCGCGGCTGATCACCATCCCCGCGCCAGCGGAAAGCCCTTGCAGGGCGCGCATGAACCAGAGCATTTCGATACTGGTAGACAGCGCGCAGCCCAATGCCGACAGCGCATAGACGGCAAGCCCGACGATAATCACCCGCTTTCTGCCGAAACTGTCGGACAGCGCCCCATGCCACAAAGTCATCACGCCGAAGGTGATCATGTAGATGACCAGCGTTTGCTGGATTTGCAGGCGGTCAACGGCGAAGGCTTCGCCCATTTCTGGGAAGGCGGGCAGATAGGTGTCGATGGAGAAGGGGCCAACGGCTGCCAGCGCCGCCAGCATCAGGGTCAGCGCGAAGCGGTCTTTTTTTTGCAAGGTCATCATGATTCCGAAAAGGGGCGACGGTATTGCAGGGCTTCCGCCAGATGATTTTTTTCCGTGCCGATACTGCCCGCCAAATCCGCAATGGTACGCGCCACTTTCATGATCCGGTGCCATGAACGGGCAGAAAGGTCGAGCCGCGCCGCCGCCTGTTGCAGCAGTTGCACCGCCTGTCCGCTCATGGCGACGTATTCATCCACATGTCCCGCTTCGAGGCGGGCATTGACCATGCCCTGCCGCGCCACCTGTTTTTCCCGCGCCGCCGCCACCCGCGCGCGCACCTCTGCGGAGGCTTCGCCACCGCCCGTCTGCGCCATCGTTTCGGCGGGCAGCGCGGGCACTTCGATCAATAAATCCATGCGGTCGAGAATGGGACCGGAAATGCGGCTGCGATACTGCCGTATTTTGTCCGGCGTGCAATGGCAACGCCCGTTGGGATGCCCCTGCCAGCCGCAGGGACAGGGATTCATCGCCGCCACGAGTTGAAAACGGGCGGGAAAGGTCGCGTGGCGGGCGGCGCGGGCGATGTGGATTTCGCCGCGTTCCAGCGGTTCGCGCAGGCTCTCCAGCACCTTGCGGTCGAATTCGGGGAATTCATCGAGAAACAAAATGCCTTGGGTGGCGAGGCTGATTTCGCCCGGACGCGGCGGACTGCCGCCGCCGACCAGCGCGACAGCAGAGGCGGTGGCGTGCGGGGCGCGATAGGGGCGGGCGCGAAATTGCGACGGGTCGAAACGCCCCGCCAGCGAAAGCACGGCGGCGGATTCGCGCGCGGCAGCGTCGGAAAGCGGCGGCATCAACCCCGGCAGACGCGCCGCCAGCATGGATTTGCCGCTCCCCGGCGGGCCGTACATCAGCAGCGAATGTTCGCCCGCCGCCGCAATTTCCAACACCCGTCGCGCCTGCGCCTGACCTTTCAAATCGGCAAGGTCGGGAAAAACCACCGGCTGTGCCGCCGCCCGCGCCGAACCTGACTGCAATTCGCCACGACCGGCAAGCCATGCCGCGACTTCCAGCAGCGAATCCGCTCCCAACACCTCGCCCACGCCCGCCAATGCCGCTTCGTCGGCGCTCGCGCGCGGCAAAACGAACCCTGCCCCGCCAGCGGACAACGCCATCGCAAACGCGCCGCGTATGGGCTGCAAGGCGCCGGAGAGCGACAATTCGCCCGCGAACTCGTAAGTCCGCAGACGCTCTTTGGCAGAGGCGGGAAGCTGGTTGGAAACGGCGAGAATGCCGAGCGCAATGGGCAAATCGTAGCGACCGGACTCTTTGGGCAGTTCAGCCGGGGCAAGATTGACGATCAGACGCCCATCGGGAAACTTGAAACCGGAATTGAGGATGGCGGCGTGAACCCGGTCACGCGCCTCCTTGACCTCGGTTTCAGGCAGCCCCACCAGTGTGAAGCGCGGCAGACCGGGGGACAGGTCTGTTTCAACCTGCACCCGTGGCGCGTGCAGACCATCAACGCCACGACACCAAATGATGGAAGGCGGCATGGCGCGCGGCTGCGAGACGACGGCTTACGCCGAAGTTTGTTCTTGTAACGCCCGTTCGAGCGCCACCAACCGATTTTCCAGCGCGCGCACTTTTTCGCGGGTGCGGTTCAAAACCTCGGTCTGGGCGTCGAATTCTTCGCGCGTGACGAGATCCATGTTGGCAAAAAAGCCAGATCGCATGGCACGCATATTTTTTTCAACGTCCGCAATCGGGCTGTTCGCCATCATCGCGTTGATTTTACTGGAAAAATCCGCAAAATTATTAGGTGTAAACATGAGTTAATCTCCGATAAGAGGGGGCGATTTTAGCACGAGAGGGGTTGGATGCTACAAGCGTTGCATGGACATGTGGCATATGCCCGAAAATTATGCCGCCAATATGTCAAAAATACGTCAGCGCCATTTTTCGGGCGTTTTTAGGGGCGGTTCTGCCTGGGAGCGCCGGCGTCCCCGCCGGCGGTTTTAAGATTTCCCGTGCGGACGGGTTTGAAACCAGCCCAGACGGTATGGAATATGGGGGCGAAGCGAGGAATTTCAAGATAGAATCGTCGGGATGCGCCGCTTCGCGGCTTTCCCAACCTACGCTTGCTCTTCGATGCCGCGCCGATGACCTTTGACGCCAACATCATCATCGCCTTCATCGCAGACCCGGATGGCTATGCGATTGAGTTGATTCAGAAGGGGTGATGCCTGATTCCGGTTCGCATGAGAAGCGAGACGCGAAGACGAATCGAAGACCGCGCGATTGCACGGCAAGACGAAGTCGACAAAGGTTCGCTTTTAATGCGAAGCGGAATTGATCGCTCATTTTCCGCGTCGTAGCCGTGCCTCATCAAGCTGCTCACAGAGAATTTCCGCCCCGTCAAGCAGGCGCGGGGTGTGGCGTTGGATAAGGTCGGGGTTGATGTGGAAGAGGTTGTCGTTTTGCACCGCCAGCAGACGGTTCCAGCGTTTCCAGTCGTCCAGCCACTCCGGGCGGGCATCCGCCATGCCGGTGGCGATGATGGCTTCCGGATTGGCGGCGAGGACGGATTCGAGGCTCACCGTGGGCGCGAGGCTGTCCAGATTTTCATGGATATTGATGCCGCCGCAGGCGTGGATGACTTGCGTGATGATTTGTGGCTTGCCCACGGTCATCAAGGGGGCTTGCCAGATCTGGTAGAACACGCTGACCGGCGGGCGGGCGCTGTAGCGATTTTCCAACGCGGCGAGTCGCCGTCGGAAATCGGCGGCGGCGGGGGTGGCAATGGCTTCACTGCCCGCCAGCTTGCCGAAGCCTTCCAGCAGACGGGCGACATCGCCCAGACTGGTAGGCTCGGTGACGAAAACGCGCATCCCCAGCGCGCGCAGTTTTGCCAGTTGCGTCGGGTCGTTGCCACCTTGCCATGCCACCAGCAAATCGGGTTGCAATTTCACGATGGCTTCCAGATTCAGGCGCGGATAGCTGCCGACGCGCGGCAGAGCGCGCGCGGCTTCCGGGTAATCGCTGTACGACACCACGCCCACCATCCACTCACCCGCGCCCGCCGCATACAAAATTTCGGTGAGATGCGGGGCCAAGCTGATGATGCGTCGGGCGGGAGCGGGCAGGGTGAGCGGGTTGCCTTCGTCGTCGGTCAGGGTTAAGGGGGCGGCGTTGGCAACACCGGACAACAAGGCGCACAACAAAATCAAAACACGCCCGATGCGCTCATCTCCCCTCTCTCCTTGTGGGAGAGGGAGCGGGGGAGAGGGGTTGCGGCGGTTCAGCACGAAACGACGCCGGAACATGCTGAACCAGCCCTCTCTCCCACGAGGGGGCTGAGGATTACCCGCAATTCCATATGGATGCCCCAAACCCCTGCGAATGCCAGGCAACCGCGTCATTGCGAGGAGCGCAGCGACGAAGCAATCCAGGCACCGATGTGAGATTGCCGCGTCGCTACGCTCCTCGCAATGACGGCAAGCGTAGTACGACCGTCGGGATGCGCCGCTACGCGGCTTTCCCAACCTACGAGGCATCCATATGAAATTGCGGGTAAACCTCAGCCCACGAGGGAAGAGGGAATGCAAGCAGCGGGATAAAAATTTCATGGGATAATCCGACGCTCACGCGCCGCGCATTTGCCGAATGGGGCATTTTACGGCATGTGCCGATACCGCCAACATGCCCCCCCTTCCCTTTCCCCTTCCTCCCGCCGCGTTCACCAGCGCCAGCCGTCGCGTTGAGATCGCTCATCTGTTCGACTGGCTGACTCAGGGTTGGGCGGTATTCAGCGCCGCGCCGCTTTTGTGGATGGGCATGGGGAGCGTGTATTTTTTTGGGCTGCTGCTCGCGCCTTTTCTGCGCTATTGGGCGTTGCTGCCGGGTTTGTTGTTGGTGCCGCTGACGACGAATCTGTTGCTCGCCTGCGACCGTCTTGCCCGCGATGAATCGGGCAGGGAGCGTCCGGATTTTTTCCCCTTGCGGCTCGACTGGCGCGTTTGCCTGTTGGGGCTGCAAGGCACGTTCGCGCTTATGCTCGTCGGCGGATGCCTGTGGCTGACGTTTGCCTTTCTGTTCGCGGGTTTCGAGCAACAATCCCTGAACGGCGTCGGGGTTTCCGCTTTCGGCGTGCTGATCCTGTTCGCCTCGCTGCTGTTGCCCGCGTTTTTGCTGGCGCAGGCGTTTTGCATTATCCTGAACTTCGTGCTTCTATTGGTCGTTTTGCACGGGATGCCGATTTTGCCCGCGTTCGTCGCCAGCGTTGCCGCTTACTTGAAAAACTGGCGCGTTTTTGCCCTGTTCGCGCCGCAACTTGCCGTGCTGCTGTTTTTTGCCATTCTGCCCGCAGGGTTGGGGCTGGTGGTGTTGATTCCGGTGCTTTGCGCGACGCTGTACGCCGCTTATCGGGATATTTTTGTTGGTGTTTAATCAGAGAAAAAATCGCCCCGCATGTCCGCTCCCGCCCCATCCTCTCCCCGCACCCCGCGTAGCTGGCGATGGCTCTCTGCCGCCTACGCGATGTTTCGCCAGAAACCCGTGCTGATTTGCTCGGCGCTGGTGTTTTATTTCTCGTTGTCGTCCCTGATTGCTGCCCTGCCCGTCGTCGGCGCCATCCTTTCGATGTTGCTCGCGCCCTGCCTCGTCGTCAGTCTGATGAATCTCATCCTGCGCCCGCGCCCCACGGTGGGGGACATTTTTCAGCCTTTCCGCGAACGCCTGAAGCCGCTCATCGGACTCGCTTTGGTGCAGATGCTCTGCTTGCTGCTCGCCTTCAGCCTGCTGACTCTGGTCGACGGCAGCTTCGTGCAGGCCCTGAACCAGGAGAATGCGCTGGAAGCCTTGCTCAAACCCGAAAACCAGTTGCCGACACTGCTGCTGCTCGTACTGCTCACACCGATACTCATGGCATTCTGGTTCGCGCCCTTGTTGGTCGCGTGGCGGCAGTTTTCCATCGCCAAAGCCCTGTTTTTCAGCTTTATGACCACCCTGCACAACTGGCGTGCCGTTCTGGGTTGCTTCCTGTTGTTCGGTCTGTCGTGCTTCTTCGCCCTCGTCTTGCTGGTCGGGCTGTTCGCCACCCTTAATCTGGCATTGGCGCAGATGCTGCTCGTGTTCATCGTGGTCGTGGCCGCCGCGCTCAATTTTTGCCTCACCTGCGTCATTTATCAGGATTTTTTCCCGCCGCCCGCGCCCAAACATATTTCGGAACTCGCATAAATCAACGCGAACATTTGCCGCCGCCCGCCATTCTCGTCTATATTCACCTTTAATCAAAACTCGCGCCAATGACATCAATGGAATTACGCAAATTGCAGAAAATCGCCGTCTCCGCGCTGGAAGACATCAAGGCGAAAGACATCGAAGTTCTCAACACCGCCCGTTTAAGCCCCCTGTTTGAGCGCGTCATCGTCGCCAGCGGCGATTCCAATCGTCAGGTGCGCTCGCTCGCCCGCCATGTTGCCGACCAGGTGCGCGAGGCGGGCGGCGAGGTGCTCTCGGTGGAAGGGGAGGAAAACGGCGAATGGGTGTTGGTCGATTTGGGCGACATCGTGGTACACGTCATGCAACCCGCCATCCGCGCCTACTACAATCTGGAAGACCTCTGGTCGGTATTGGGGCATGGTAAAACGCCTGCGATAACCGCTGTCAGCGAACCATGAAACTCGCCATCGTCGCCGTCGGACACAAGCAACCCGCGTGGGTGCAAGACGGTTGCGATGAGTATCTGAAACGTCTGCCGCGCGAACTCGCCGCCCGCGTCGTCGAAATCAAGCCCGAACCCGGCGGCAGCAAAACCCGCGAGCAAGTGCAGGCAGCGGAAAAAACCCGCATCCGGCAAGTCTTGGGCACGGGCAAACAGCGCGTCGTCGCGCTGGACGAAAAAGGGCGCGACCTCACCACCCGCCAATTTGCCGACGCCTTGCAGGAATGGATGCGCTCGGGCGACGACACGGCGCTCTTGATTGGCGGCGCGGGCGGTCTCGACGCCGAATTGAAAAACAGCGCCGCCGACCTCATCCGCCTCTCCAGCCTGACCTTGCCGCACGGACTCGCCCGCCTGACGCTCTGCGAACAAATCTACCGCGCCATCAGCCTGTTGAAAAACCATCCCTATCACCGGGAATAACATCGGGAATCGTTGCCATGACGCCACAAAACCGCATTTACCTTGCCTCACGCAGCCCACGTCGGCGCGAATTGCTCGCCCAGATCGGCGTCGCGTTTGATGGCCTCTGGTTTCGTTCCAAAGAACGGACCGACCCGGAAATCGACGAAACGCCACATCCCGGCGAATGCGCCACCGACTACGTTTTGCGTCTTGCCCAAGCCAAGGCCGAACACGGCGAGCGTCTGTGCATCCAGCGCAAACTCGCGCCCCGTATCGTTCTCGCCGCCGACACCACGCTGGAAGTCGACGGGAACATCATCGGCAAACCCGCCGACAGCGCCGAGGCAACCCATATCCTGCGCCGTCTTTCCGGGCGATGTCATCGTGTGCTCACCGGCATCGCCGTCTGTTTTCAGGGCAAAGCCCGAACCGCCCTCAATGTTTCCGAAGTCCGCTTTCGCCCGCTGGAAAAGTCGGAAATCCGCCGCTACGTTTTCAGCGGCGAACCAATGGATAAAGCCGGAGCCTACGGCATTCAGGGCGGCGCGGGACTGTTCATCGAACACATCAGCGGCAGCTACAGCGGCATCATGGGTCTGCCCCTCTGCGAAACCGGCTTGCTGCTGAAGGCGCAGGGGTATCGGTTTGATTGAAAAAGCGAACATACTTATGAACCAGACAAACGATCAGAACTTGGCAGCGGGATACGAACCACAGGAAGACAACGACCTTTTCTTCGTCTGCGCGCTCATCGAATTCATTGCCCGCCAAACGAAGAACTTGCGCAAGGACATCGTGAATGCGCTGGGGCGTGACACCATCGCGCATTATCTGGAACTGGCGGACGTGTATCACTGCGAACCGCTGGAAAAACTCTGCGCCGAACTCGTCGAAAAATACCGGATACCCGCCGGAAACTTCGATAACGTCACGCTCTGCCAGTACGCGATTCCCACGCATTTCGACATCGGCAAAGTCTACCAACGCCTGATTATCGCCGTGGCAACAGAGAAAAATCTCCCGCGTATCGAAGCGCTGCTCGAAATCTACAACGCGTGGATTTCTCCCAAAATCGACGATTACAACAGCAGCATGTACTACGAGAACCCGGATTATCTGTTGCAATCGTATCTTGCGGGCGAGCCTTTGCGGGATTGAACGGCTTGCGTCACAGGGGAATTACATGGGAACGAATTTGAATTTTGGCATTCATAAAAAAACCGGACTCGCGTCCGGTTTTTTTATTCCCAAGCTTCAATACCTCAAGCCTCGGCAGCTTCGTCAGCCACTTCCACGGGGTCGCCTTCGGGGCGGTCGAGGAGTTCGACGTAGGCCATTGGCGCGTTGTCGCCGTTGCGGAAGCCGCATTTCAGGATGCGCAGGTAGCCGCCGGGACGGGTGGCGTAGCGGGGACCCAGTTCGTCGAACAGTTTGACGACGATTTCACGGTCACGCAGGCGGTCGAACGCCAGACGGCGGTTTGCCAGACTGGGTTTTTTGCCGAGCGTGAGCATGGGTTCCACGACACGGCGCAGTTCCTTGGCTTTGGGCAGGGTGGTTTTGATCGCTTCGTGCCGGAGCAGGGAAACGGTCATGTTCCGCAACATTGCCAGACGATGGCTGCTGGTGCGGTTGAGTTTTCTTAAACCTAAACGGTGACGCATGGTTAATCCTTTCTATGTTGTGCAGGCGTCCCTGACGGGTATTGCATTTGCTTAAACGCGCTCCAGACCGGCGGGCGGCCAATTTTCGAGTTTCATGCCGAGCGTCAGACCACGAGAGGCCAGCACTTCCTTGATTTCGTTCAAGGATTTGCGACCCAGATTCGGCGTCTTCAACAGCTCGTTTTCGGTGCGCTGAATCAGGTCGCCGATGTAGTGGATGTTTTCCGCTTTCAGGCAGTTGGCGGAGCGCACGGTCAGTTCAAGGTCATCGACCGGACGCAGGAGCACGGGGTCGACTTGCGCGGGCTTGCTGGCTTCCACGGCGGGCGCGGTGCCTTCAAGGTCGGCGAAAACCGCCAGTTGATGAACCAGAATGCGGGCGGCGGCGCGGATGGCTTCTTCCGGCTGGATGACGCCATTGGTTTCGATGTCGACAATCAGCTTGTCCAGATCGGTGCGTTGTTCGACGCGCGCGGATTCCACGGCGTAGGCAACGCGCTTCACCGGGCTGAACGAAGCGTCCAGCACCAGTTGCCCGATGGTTTTGCCGTCATTCAGGTTACGCATGTTGCCGGGCACATAGCCACGCCCCTTTTGCACCGTGAGTTCCAGCGCGATTTTGCCGCCGGGTTGCAGGTGGGCGATGACATGTTCCGGGTTGATGATTTCCACATCATGCGGCAGTTCAATGTCGCTGGCGCGCACCACGCCGGGACCTTCTTTTTTCAGGGTGAGGCGCGTTTCCGTGCCGCCGTGCAACTTGAAGACCACGCCTTTCAGGTTCAGCAGAATATCAACCACATCTTCTTCCACGCCGTCGATGCTGGAATACTCGTGCAGTACGCCATCAATCGAAACTTCGGTCGGCGCGTAGCCGTCCATGGAAGAAAGCAGGATACGCCTGAGGGCGTTTCCCAGGGTGTGCCCGAAACCGCGCTCAAAGGGTTCCATAACCACCCTCGCCTCCACCGGAGAGACGCTTTGAACATCAATGATGCGCGGTTTCAGAAGAGTATTGTTTTGCATGGACTATCCTTAACTAGTTTGCCGGGCGAACCCTGACGGGTTGCCCGGCATCGATGACTTCTCGATTACTTGGAATAAAGTTCGATGACCAGACCTTCATTCAGGGTCGGAGAAAGTTCGGCGCGTTGCGGCATCGCCTTGAACGTGCCCTTGCCTTCTTTCACATCCACCGAAATCCACTCCGGAAAACCACGACCTTCGGCAGCTTCCAGAGCCGCCTTGACGCGCAGATGACCACGCGCTTTCGTGGTGAGCGCCACCACGTCGCCGGGGCGCACGGTGTAGGAAGGGATGTTCACGCGCTTGCCGTTGACCAGTACGCCGTTGTGACGCACGACCTGACGGGCTTCCACGCGGGAAGCGCCGAAGCCCATGCGGTAGGCGACGGAGTCCAGGCGGGCTTCCAGAAGTTGCAGCAGGTTTTCACCGGTCTGCCCCTTGCGACGCTCGGCTTCTGCGAAGGTACGACGGAACTGACCTTCGAGTACGCCGTAGACGCGGCGGATTTTCTGCTTGGCGCGCAGGTGCACGCCATAGTCGGAAAGACGCGCGCCAGATTTCTGACCGTGCTGACCGGGGGCATAGGCGCGACGTTCAATCGCGCATTTGTCGGAAAAACACTTTTCGCCCTTGAGGAACAGTTTTTCCCCTTCGCGGCGGCATTGGCGGCATTTGGGATCAAGATTACGAGCCACGTTCTACTCCTTAAATCCGACGCTTTTTAGGCGGACGGCAGCCGTTATGGGGCACCGGCGTCACATCGGTGATGCCGGAGATTTTAATGCCCAGCGCATTCAACGCGCGGACGGAAGATTCACGACCAGGACCGGGGCCTTTGATGCGAACTTCCAGATTTTTCACACCGCATTCCTGCGCGGCCTTGCCAGCGGCTTCCGCAGCGACCTGGGCGGCAAAGGGCGTGGATTTGCGGGAACCCCGGAAACCTGCGCCACCGGACGTTGCCCAGGAGAGCGCGTTGCCCTGACGGTCGGTAATGGTAATGATGGTGTTATTAAAAGAGGCGTGGATGTGGGCAATGCCCTCAGCCACGTTCTTTTTGACTTTTTTGCGAACTTTTTGGGTGGTCTTAGCCATGATCAGTTCCTGTTATTTCTTCTTGCCAGCGATGGCCTTGCGCGGCCCCTTGCGGGTGCGCGCATTGGTACGGGTCCGCTGACCACGACAGGGCAAGCCTTTACGATGGCGCAGCCCACGATAGCAACCCAGGTCCATCAAACGCTTGATGTTCATGGTCACTTCGCGGCGCAAATCGCCTTCGACGGTGAATTTACCCACTTCGTCGCGCAGTTTTTCCATGTCGGCGTCCGACAAATCCTTGATCTTGATTGACCGAACGACGCCAGCCGCATCACAGATTTTTTGCGCGCGCGAACGACCGATACCAAAAATGGAGGTCAGCGCGATTTCTGCGTGCTGGTGGTTCGGAATGTTTACCCCTGCAATACGGGCCATTGTTTCACTCCAACTTTGCCAAAATTAAAAAAATCCAACTCATCCGGGGCCAAAATCAGCCCTGGCGCTGTTTGTGACGCGGGTCTTTACAGATCACCCGCACGACGCCTTTACGGCGGATTACCTTGCAATTGCGGCAAATACGCTTCACCGAAGGCAATACTTTCATTTTTACAACTCCTAAAAACAGGATGTCGGGGAAGCAGCCGTGTTTCCCGTCCCTCCCAGGGTTACGCGTAGAGAATCTTTCATTTCGCGCGGAAAATGATGCGCCCGCGTGATAAATCGTAAGGGGTCAACGCCACGGTGACCTTGTCGCCGGTCTGGATGCGGATGTAGTGCATCCGCATTTTGCCGGAGATGGTGGCGTGGATTTCATGACCGTTTTCCAGTTTGACCCGGAAGGTGGCGTTGGGCAGGTTTTCAAGCACCTCGCCCTGCATTTCAATGGAGTCTTCTTTCGCCATATTCTTCTTATCGCAACAGGGGGTTGCCGCCCTTGAAGTTTGCTTTCTTCAACAGGCTTTCGTATTGATGCGACATGACGTAAGCCTGCACCTGGGACATGAAATCCATGGTGACGACCACAATAATCAGAAGCGAGGTGCCGCCGAAATAGAAGGGGACGTTCCACTTCAAAATCAGGAATTCCGGCAACAGACAAACCAGAGTGATGTACACCGCGCCGATCATGGTGAGGCGCATCAGAATTTTGTCGATATAGCGCGCGGTCTGCTCGCCGGGACGAATGCCGGGGATGACGCCGCCGCCCTTTTTCAGGTTGTCCGCCGTGTCTTTGGAGTTGAACACCAACGCCGTGTAAAAGAAACAGAAGAAAATGATGGCGCTTGCGTAGAGCAGCACGTAAATCGGCTGACCGGGCGAGAGCGCGCTGGAAATGTCCCTCAGCCAGCTCATCCTTTCACTGGAACCAAACCAGTTCGCCGCCGTCGCCGGAAACAGGATGATGCTGGAAGCGAAGATGGGCGGAATCACGCCGGACATGTTCAGCTTCAAGGGCAGGTGCGAAGATTGTCCGCCGTATATCTTGTTGCCGACCTGCCGCTTCATGTAATTGACCAGAATTTTGCGTTGCCCGCGCTCGACGAAAACCACGCCGTAAGTCACGCCCAACACCAAAAGAACAATGATGATGGCGGTCAGCGGATACATCGCGCCGGTGTTCACCAGTTCAAAAAGTCCGCCGATGGCGGCAGGCAAGCCCGCCGTGATACCGGCGAAGATAATCAGGGAAATGCCGTTGCCCAGACCGCGTTCGGTAATCTGCTCGCCCAGCCACATCAGGAACATGGTGCCGGTAATCAGGGTGAGCACGGTGGTCAGGCGGAAGACAACGCCGGGGTCATAGACCAGTCCGGGTTGGGATTCCAGCATGATGGCGATGCCCAAGCCCTGCACAAAGCCCAACAACAGGGTGCCGTAGCGGGTGTATTGGGTAATCTTGCGCCGTCCGGCTTCGCCTTCCTTTTTCAACTGTTCAAGTTGGGGAATGGCGACCGTCATTAACTGCATGATGATGGAGGCGGAAATGTAGGGCATGATGCCCAGAGCAAAAATGGTAAAGCGTTTCAGGGCACCGCCGGAGAACATGTTCAACATGCCCAGAATGCCGTTCGACTGCGACTGGAACGCTTCGGCAAGCACAGCGGGGTTAATGCCCGGCACTGGAATGTGCGTACCGATGCGGTAAACAATCATCGCCCCCAACAGGAACATCAGGCGACGTTTGAGGTCGCCGAATTTTCCGCTGGAAGCCATGCTTGCAAGACCAGAATTTGCTGCTGTCAAGATCCGTTCCTCAGTTCATCACAATCAGGCGGCAACAGCGGCAACGCTGCCGCCAGCCGCTTCAATGGCGGCCTTCGCGCCCTTGGTTGCGCCGATGCCTTTCAGGTTCACCTTGCGGGTGATTTCACCCGCGAGAATGACCTTGGCGGAGAGCGCGTCGCCCGCCACCAGACCGGCTTGCTTCAAAACCAGCAGGTCGATCTCTTCGGCAGGCAAGGCGTTCAGTACGGAAAGACGGACTTCCACATTGCGGGCGCGGGTCAGAGAGAAGAAACCGCGCTTCGGCAGACGGCGGTAAATGGGCATTTGACCGCCTTCAAAACCAACCTTGTGGTAGCCGCCGGAGCGGGATTTTTGACCTTTGTGACCGCGACCGCCGGTTTTGCCGAGACCGGAGCCGATGCCGCGACCGGGACGCTTGGCGGCGTGCTTGGCGCCTTCGGCGGGTTTAATGGTGTTCAGACGCATCTTGTTTAACCCTCGTACTTCAACAGATAGGCAACCTTGTGAATCATGCCGCGCACTGCGGGCGTGTCTTCAAGTTGCACCGTTTGGTTCAGCTTCTTCAAGCCCAGACCGCGCACGGTAGCGCGGTGGTCTTGCTTGGTTCCGATGATGCTCTTGACGAGCGTCACCTTGAGCGTTTTCAGAGACATGTCTTACCCCAGGACTTCTTCGACGCGCTTGCCCCGCTTGGCGGCGATTTCGGCAGGCGTATTCATGCGCGACAGGCCGTTCAGCGTAGCGCGAACGATGTTGTAAGGATTGGTGGAGCCGTGCGCCTTCGCCACCACGTTGGTGATGCCGATGACTTCAAACACGGCGCGCATGGCACCGCCCGCGATGATGCCGGTGCCGTCGGGCGCGGGCTGAATCATCACTTCGGTCGCGCCGTGCTTGCCGGTCACGGTGTGATGCAAGGTGCCGCTTTTCAGACTGACCTTGAACATCTTGCGACGGGCTTCTTCCATCGCCTTTTGCACAGCAACCGGCACTTCGCGGGACTTGCCCTTGCCCATGCCGACGCTGCCGTCGCCGTCGCCCACCACGGTGAGCGCCGCGAAACCGAGAATCCGACCGCCCTTCACCACCTTGGTGACGCGATTGACGGAGACCATCTTTTCCCGCAAGCCGTCATCACGCTCTTCAGCTTGCTGGGGCTTTTTGTTGCTGTTATTCGGTTTAGCCATTTCTTTAACCTCGTCCTAAGCTCGTCCGTTCACCCGGAATCAGAATTTGAGACCGTTTTCACGGGCGGCTTCGGCCAGCGCCTGAACGCGACCGTGATACTGGAAGCCGGAGCGATCAAACGCCACGGTTTCGACGCCAGCGGCCTTGGCGCGTTCGGCAATCAGTTTGCCAACGACGCTTGCCGCAGCCTTGTTGCCGCTCTTGGGCGCGTCTTTCTTGACATCCGCTTCCAGAGTGGAAGCGGCGGCAAGAACCTTGCTACCGCAGGCGCTGATAATTTGAGCGTAAATGTGGGCGTTCGTGCGATTAACGCACAAGCGCACAGCCTTCAGCTCGGCGATTTTGGCCCGGGATTTACGGGCACGGCGCAAACGCGCTTGTTTCTTGTCAAGCATATGCCACCCTTACTTCTTCTTGGTTTCCTTGAGAACAACCACTTCGTCGACATACCGCACGCCTTTGCCCTTGTAGGGTTCGGGACTGCGATAAGCGCGAATCTCGGCGGCCACCTGGCCAACCTGTTGCTTGTCCATACCTTTGATGACAATCTCGGTTTGCGAGGGCGTTTCCACCTTCACGCCAGCGGGCATTTTGTGCGCCACCGGATGCGAGAAACCGAGGGTCAGGTTAACGGCGTCACCCTGAGCCTGGGCACGATAGCCCACGCCGACCAGAGTCAGCTTCTTTTCAAAGCCCTTGCTGACGCCAATCACCATATTGTTCAAATTCGCGCGCACGGTACCCCACATGGCGGAAGCGTTTTCCACACCCGCGACACGTTCGCACAGAATGTTTTGACCTTCCACCTTGACGGCAACCGCCGGGTGCGCCGCAATCTTCAGGGAACCCAGAGGCCCCTTGACATTGATTTCCGCCGCGCTCGCCTTGACTTCAACGCCAGCGGGCAGGGGAATCGGATTCTTACCAACTCTGGACATGTTCTCTCCTTACGCCACGACGCAGAGCACTTCACCACCCACACGGGTCGCGCGCGCCTTGCGGTCAGTCATCACGCCCTTGGGCGTAGACACAATGGCAATCCCCAGACCATTCATGACCTTGGGAATATCCTCGGAACCCTTGTAAATCCGCAGACCGGGCTTTGAAACGCGGTCAATGCGTTCAATCACCGGACGTCCCGCGTAATACTTCAGGGCAATTTCCAGAGTTGCCTTGTTGCCAGGCAGCGCCTTGACGGCATAGTCTTCAACATAACCCTCTTCCTTCAACACAGCGGCAATCGCTGCCTTGAGTTTGGAAGCGGGCATCGCCACAACGGCTTTTTCTGCCATTTGTGCATTGCGGATGCGGGTCAGCATGTCCGCGATCGGATCGCTCATCGCCATATTTCAATTCTCCTTGGCTTACCAGCTCGCCTTGACAACACCCGGAATCTGACCTTCAAAGGCCAATTCGCGGATCTTGTTCCGGCACATGCCGAACTTGCGGAACACGCCACGGGGACGCCCCGTGAGCTGACAACGATTACGCAGCCGGGAAGGGCTGGCGTTACGGGGAAGCTGCTGAAATTTCAGCCGTGCTTCATAACGCTCGACGTCGGAAAGACTGGCATCATTGATGACAGCCAACAGCGCCGCGCGCTTTTTCGCGTATTGAGCGACCGTGGCACGGCGCTTTTCTTCGCGGTTAATCAGGGCAAGTTTCGCCATGTCTGCCTCAACTCTTGAAAGGAAACTTGAACGCGCCGAGCAGTGCCTTGCACTCCTCGTCGGTTTTCGCGGTGGTTGTAATGCTGATGTTCATCCCACGGAGCGCGTCAACTTTGTCGTACTCGATTTCCGGGAAAATAATCTGCTCTTTCACACCCATATTGTAATTGCCGCGACCATCGAAGCCCTTGCCCGCCACGCCGCGAAAATCGCGGACGCGCGGCAGAGCCACGCTGACCAGACGGTCGAGAAATTCATACATGCGCGGGCCGCGCAGCGTCACCATGCAACCAATCGGATAACCATCACGGATTTTGAAACCGGCGATGGATTTACGCGCCTTGGTCACCACGGGCTTTTGACCCGCGATTTTCAGCATGTCGCCGACGGCGTTTTCCAACACCTTCTTATCCGCAACCGCTTCGCCCACGCCCATATTCAGCGTGACTTTGGTGATGCGCGGCACTTCCATAACGGATTTGTAGCTGAAGCGACTTTTCAGCGCCGGCACCACATCCTTTTTGTACTGTTCAAACAAGCGAGCCATGTTGTCGTTTTCCTTACGCGTTCACGAGTTCGCCGTTCGATTTGAACACGCGAACCTTGCGACCATCTTCCAGCACCTTGATGCCAACGCGGTCAGCCTTTGACGTGGCGGGATTAAAAATCGCCACATTGGAGACGTGAATGGGCATCAACTTATCAATAATGCCGCCCTGTTCACCCTTCATCGGATTGGGACGCACATGCTTCTTGGCGACGTTAATGCCGTCCACCACCACACGCTCGGCATCCACGCGCAAGTTAATCTTGCCGCGCTTGCCCTTATCCTTACCGGCGATGACGATGACCTCGTCGCCTTTACGAATCTTTTCCATGCGAATTCCTTAAAGCACTTCCGGCGCAAGCGACACGATCTTCATGTAACGCTCGGTACGCAATTCGCGCGTAACCGGCCCGAAGATGCGGGTGCCGATCGGCTCCAGCTTGTTGTTGAGCAGCACTGCGGCGTTGCTGTCGAATTTCACCAGGGAACCATCGGGACGACGCACACCCTTGGCGGTACGCACCACCACGGCATTGTAGACATCGCCCTTCTTGACGCGACCGCGCGGCGCGGCATCCTTGATGCTGACCTTGATCACATCGCCGATGCTCGCATAGCGCCGACGGGAACCGCCCAGCACCTTGATACACATCACCGAACGCGCGCCAGTGTTGTCGGCGACGTCCAGAACCGTTTGCATCTGAATCATTTTTCACTCCAACTTATCCCGCCCCGAAAGGCGGACAGTCTTGGACCCCGTAAGGGGAAGATTAATCCGACCCGCAACCCGAAAGGGCAGCGAGAAACAAAGAGCGCGGATTCTGGCAGGGTTTTGGGGGGCTGTCAACGGGTTTGAGGATGATTTTGGATGATTTTTGCAATACCGTTGCGAATTGGTCGTAGATGTGATTCTTCAATCACGAACGGCACAAAGGCAGGGCGCGCTCGAAATACACGCCCTACTCAAATCTCACCCGCGAAACCCTCGATATGGCGGCGTTTACCAAGGCAATCCCCTGAATTTTTCCGTCATCGCTTGGCGCGAGGTCGAAGCGCCTCTCGCCATAGTGGGGGGAGCTTCCAGCTCTCCCATCCCAAACCCACGGGCGGTTCACGAACCGCTCCTACCTGACGTCAAAACCGATACCGCGTTTGCACACTCCCCGTCACCCCTTCGCGTTTGCCGCCATAGGGCACGGCACGCCGTGCCCGAATGTTTGACACGGATTGTCGGCGTTTGCCGTTGCTGGGAGCGCCGGCGTCCCCGCCGGCGGGTTTGGCTTCGCGCGAAAAATCTTAAAACCGCCGTCGGGGACGCCGGCGCTCCCAGGCTCAAAACCGATACCGCGCCCGCACACTTCCCGTCACCCCTTCGCGTTTGCCCGTATACCCCTGCACCCCCAAATCCAGCGACCAGCCTTGTTGGTTTGCGGCGGTGGGGGTTAGGGTCAAACCTGCTTCCAGTACGCCTGTATCGCCTTTCAATTTGGGGGCGTCCAGTTTGTAGCCGTAGATGCTGGCGTTTGCTTTGGCGTTGTATTCGCGTTCCCATGCCGCGCCTACGTAGGCGGTGGTTTTGGTGGTCAGGGTATGATGCCATTTCGCGCCCAGTCTTGTTCTTTGCGAATCCACTGCCTTGAATTTCACCGTTTCGCCTGTCGTGAGTTTTACGGTGTCGCCGTTTTGATGACTCCAGAGGTATTGTCCGTAAATATCCAGCTTGCTCTGTTCGGTGAGGTTTATCACATAGCCTGCGCCCACATGCGCGCTCACGTAGGTGGATTTGGCGTTGTAGGCGGCGGCTCGTCCGAAGCCGTCGTAGAGGTTGCCGCTGAAGTCGGTTTTGACTTTGCCTGATCTGATGCTGGCGTCG
>BNUD01000015.1 GCA_025997095.1 Betaproteobacteria bacterium
AAGAAAGGCGGAAAACTCCTGCTCAAGGGGGCGGGTGAGGAAACCGGGCCGGATCAGGCGGAGGGCGGAGACAACGAACGCAGGGTGATGATCGCGGATGTTCGTATTGAACACAAAACTGTTAAAGTCTATAATCTGGAAGTCGCTAATGCTCATACCTTCTTCGTCGGTGAAGACGGGGTGCTGGTGCATAATGCGTGTAAGCGGAAGCCGACACGAACACATCAGCAGAGTGCGGCGAAGGGGGAAGGTAAAGTACTTCCTGATAGTGCAATCGTATGCCGTGGCGGAACATGTACTGCGGATAGGTTCGCTTCAGGTAGTGGTGTGACTTTGGATTCAGCAGGTAAACTGCAAGGTGCATCGGTTAATAGCGGAGCAGGTAAGACGATTGGGGAATTAACAAGCTCCATTCCAAACAAGCAGGTTGGTGTCACTACTGTTGGTGATGTACGAAAATTAGGAGGTGATGTGATTCCTTCGCCAACGAGAAACAATCTCAATCACTGCACTTTGTGTGGCATTACGCCAAAGCAAGCAGAGGGTCTTATGACACCAACAATTAGGAAGCCACGTCAGTAACGGTGGGCACACAAATGCTATCAGATGAAGCGATTGATTTGATCACCAAGCGTGTCGAGGCTACACAGCCGGGACCTTGGAAGTCTTTTGTTGAAGGGCGTGATCATACAAGTGGTTCTAGTTTTATCATGACTGGCGAGGGTGTGGGTCGTGGGGAGGATATTGAATTATCTGGGGCTACTGTCGCAGACCAGGATTTTATAGCTGCAGCACGTCAAGATGTTCCGTTATTATTGAAGGAGATTCGAGTGCTCAAAGCATTATTGGGGAAACCAAGAATCACAGGCTGCGAAATTGCCCACGAAGATTGATAGTCAAGGCGTGATTCGAGTTTTCGATCCGACAACAGGCTCGTTCGGAGCGTTCAATCCGAACGGAACTACGCGAACATTCTTCAAGCCAAACAGCCCGACGTATTTTGACCGTCAACCCGGAACACTCGTCCCATGAGGATACAACTGCGATTATGCCTGCATCTTTTGTTTGTCCTGTTTGCGGTTTTCTTGACCTTACTGAACAGCCTCGCGGTGCCGACGGAGGCGGTTCTTACGAAATCTGTCCTTCTTGCGGATTCCAGTTCGGCTACGACGACGATGATCGAGGAATCGATTTCGACAAGTGGCGACAGGATTGGATTGAGCGAGGTATGCCTTGGTCTAGCAAAGGCATCTCATGTCCACCAAATTGGAATCCCGAAACTCAACTGCGAAATCTTCGCTGAAATCGGGCGTGCCCTTGCCGCAAAGGGGGGAGCGGCAACTATGGTTGACCGTGAAATAATTATGTATCTGACGCTGGAGACGGGAGAAGTCATTACGGCGACGGACGGGCACCCTTTCAAGACGACGGAGGGGTGGCGGGACGCGATTCTGCTGAAGAAGGGCGGGAAACTCCTGCTCAAGGGGGCGGGGGAGGAAACCGGGCCGGATCAGGCGGAGGGCGGAGACAACGAACGCAGGGTGACGATCGCGGATGTTCGCATTGAACACAAAACTGTTAAAGCCTATAATCTGGAAGTCGCTAATGCTCATACCTTCTTCGTCGGTGAAGACGGGGTGCTGGTGCATAATGGAAGATGTCCTCCATCATTGAGAAAACAGAGTGCGGCAAAGGGGGGAGTTCAGGTTACTGAGAAAGGGATAGCACGAGTAGAAAGCCACGCGGCTCAATTTGGCAACGATCCTGCCAATGCAGTTATGATCGAGAGACTACGTGCTGGTCATGCGACACCACAAGACCTGACTTTCTACATGCATGAATTGAAGGAGTCTTCATTAATGCGCCAAGGGCTATCTGATAGGGCTGCACATTTAGAGACTTTGAAATGGCAGGGTATTGAGTATAAGGCGGGTTATGAGGCAAAGATCTACCATCCGGATGCAATTCGGGCGGGTGGGTCTGAGTTTAGCCCGGCGGCACGAAAAGCAGCAGGGATTGAATAATGGAAATTATAAAACAATGGCAGGATGGACTCTTAAAGCGACCGACATTTCGTTTTCCGAAAGTTGTAGTTGCCAGCGGGGAGCGAGTAGCCCATCTTGGGCCACGCTGTGATTTTGCGCGAGTTCGCTTGCGTTTTGAGCCTGCGGATGAATTTAGCGTATCTCTGAAAGGTGTTGTCATATCCGCTGAAGAGGCTATAAGCGATCCGGAAAGTAGCGAGTTTGCGCAAGCCGCTATACTCGGTGCGCTGGATGAATTGGTGATGTTTTCAAAGCATCCAACGCTCAATGTACACGTAATTCTTGAGCAGATGGAGATTCATTCAATCGACTCGAATGCACACGCCTTTAGGCTAGCAGGAAGGGACGCCGCCTATAAAGCTCTGATTGATAGTGGTTTGTCGCCGTGGAATAAATACGTGCAATGGTCGATAGCGGCGACCAGCGAGGCGGATAGGCGTTAGAATCCGCCGCATGCTTAACCGCCTAAAAACCTTCGATGTCGGTCTCTGGCTCTTGCCGCTGTTGCTGCTTTGGATACTCCTGGCGGCGCAGCCGTTGGGGGCTAAAATCACGTCAGGGCAAAATTCCGGCGTGGTGGGGGTCTCTGGCCGGGTCACGCTTCTGGAGGCCGCGCCGCGTCTGGGCTTTGGCGGTTTGGGCAGTGAAAGTGCATCGGGTGCACCCCATGCGGCAAAGCGGGGAGTGGGTGATCTAACCAGAAAGGAAATTAGTCAGATTCAAAGTGTTGTAAACGAAGCCGGACGTCCACTTGAAGTAGTTGGCTCAGCGGCAAAAGGAACGCGGCGCGGTGTAGGGACGGAACTTCCTCTTGGCAAGGGGTCGGGCACTCGATTTGCTTGGAGCGTATGCTAATAAATCAACCATGTTTTGCTGAAATTTCAGCATCTTGACCGCTATCCATCACTCAGGCAGGGCTGCCGCGCCAGCTTTTCTGAAAATCTGGCGCGGAATTTTCCGGTATGCGGCGCAAGGATGTGTGGAGCATTCCACTCACCATGCTGCGTGAAGCCATCGTCAACGCGCTGGTGCATCGCGACGATTCCCAACGCGGAACGCCTGTTCGCATCGTCTTTTTCGACGACCGTATTGACATCGAAAGCCCTGGCTTGATCCTGTCTGACGACGGCTCCATCGGCGAAGGTGGCTTTGATGTCTTTCAGCAGATCGTGCGTTTTTTCTTCTCTGGCGGAAAATCCTTGAAGTGCAGCCTTTTCTTTTGATTTCAACATTCAAACAATCCCCCGTCGAACCGACAATCATCTAAAATCATCCGCTTGTAATTTTCACACAACCAGCATCACGACCGAGGGGGAACACCATGCGTCAGGACAAAAGTGAAGTCATCATCATCGGGGCAGGGCCTTCCGGCGCGGTGGCGGCGGGGTTGTTGCGGCAGGCGGGGCGGAAGGTGACGATTCTTGAAAAAATGGATTTTCCGCGTTTTTGCATTGGCGAGAGCCTGTTGCCGCAGAGCATGGAATTTATCGAGGCCGCCGGGATGTTGCAGGATGTGGTGGAAGCGGGCTTTCAGTTCAAGAACGGCGCGGCGTTTGCCTGCGACGGGCAACATGCCGAATTCGATTTTCGCAAAAAATTCACGCCCGGCTGGGGAACGACCTATCAGGTGCAGCGCGGCAACTTCGACAAGGTGCTGGCGGATGCCGCCGCGCGTCTGGGCGCAGACATTCGCTATCGGCACGAAGTCACGTCGGTTGACCTCGCGGGCGATAAGCCCACGCTGTTGATTCACCCCGCAGAAGGCGAAGACTACACCTTGACGGGAGATTTTCTGCTCGACGCCAGCGGTTACGGGCGGGTGTTGCCGCGCCTGCTGGATTTGGAAACGCCTTCCGATCTGCCTGTCCGACAGGCGATTTTTACCCATATTGAAGACCGCATCGCGCAAACGGTACAAACCGGCGAGGGTCTTGTTTTCGACCGCAACAAAATCCTGATTTCCGTGCATCCTGATGAAACGGACATCTGGTACTGGCTGATCCCCTTCTCCAACGGACGTTCTTCCATCGGCGTGGTCGCCCGCCGCGAGCAGTTTGACGGGCGCGAGGACAGCGTGCAGTTGCGCGAACGGGTGTCAGAAGCGCCGAATCTGGCGAAGCTCCTGCAAAACGCGCAATGGGATACGCCCGTGCAGCGCATCGTCGGTTATTCCGCCAATGTCAAAACCCTCTGCGGGCGGCATTACGCGCTTCTGGGGAACGCGGGCGAGTTTCTTGATCCGGTGTTTTCATCAGGCGTGACCATTGCCTTCAAGTCGGCGGATTTGGCGGTCAAGACCTTGCTCAAACAACTGGCGGGCGAAGCGGTAGATTGGCAGCGCGATTACGCCAGTCCGCTCATGGTGGGGGTCAATGCCTTTCGCGCCTTTGTGAATGCGTGGTACGACCGCCGCCTGCAAAACATCATTTTTCATCCCGACAAGACGGATGGCATCGAGCGCATGATTTCCGCCGTGCTCGCGGGCTACGCCTGGGATGAAAAAAATCCCTTTGTCGCCAGGGCGGACAAGCGTCTGTCTTCGCTGGAAGCGGCATGTTCGCCCGTTTGACGCTGGTTGTATTACTGGCGGCGCAATTTCTTGGCGGCTGCGCCACCGCTTCGCTGCTGGAGAACATGGCGCTCGCGCCGGATGTTCTCAGCATTTCGCCGGAAGTTCTGGGCGAGCGCACGGTCGGGCAACGCTTGTCGATGCGCTGGTCGGGCGGGGAGCGGAGCATGGAAACGGTGGTGGACATTGCCGACGGCAAGCTCAAACTCGTCGCGTTGGCGTTTGGAATGCGCCTTGCCAGCCTCGAATACGACGGCATCACGGTTGCTGAGACGCGGCAAGCGCCGATGGCGCCGCCAGGAAAACGCATGGTGAATGACCTGCTGCTGGTCGCCTGTCCGCTGGAAGATTTGCGGCGGGCACTGCCGGAAGATTGGACGGTTCAGGAATCCGCTGTCCGGGAACAGGGCGCAGAAATTCTGCGGCGCGCGTTTTTCAAGGAGGGCGTCGCGCAGATTGTCATTGATTATTTTTCCGGTTCGCCCTGGCAGGGAAGGGTGACGGTCCTGCATCGCGCTCTGGGTTATCAATTGATTCTGGATTCGTATGAACTCTGAAGTTTATCTCCACGCGCCCGGGGTCTTGTGCGCTCTGGGCGACCATCTGCCGGACATCCGCGCCGCGCTTTTTGTCGGGGAATCCCCCGGAATGCGGATGAGCGACGCCTACAGTCCGGGGCGGGCATTGTGCCTGGGTCTGGTGGATGCCAAACTGCCCGACATCGACTTTTTGCCCAGAGAAGCGCGCACACGCAACAACGCCCTGCTGCTGGCGGCGTTTGCCCGCATCGAGGCGGATTATCGCCGTCTTGCCGCCGGACTGCCGCCAGCGCGTATCGCGGTGGTGTTGGGCACCAGTACCTCCGGCATTTTTGAGAGCGAAGCAGCGGTGCGCGTCTGGCAACAAACGGGGGTTTGGCAGGAAAAATACCATTACTTGCAGCAGGAGCTGGGATCTCCGGCACAAATGCTGGCGCGGGTTTTGGGGGTGGAAGGGGCTGCTTATACCGTTTCGACCGCCTGCACTTCCAGCGCCAAGGCGCTGATTTGCGGCGCGCGGCTGCTGCGTGCGGGGCTGGCGGATCTGGTGTTGGCGGGCGGCGTGGATACCTTGACCCGCTTTACCGTCGCCGGGTTTTCCGCGCTGGAAGCGGTGTCGCCTGAACGCTGTCTGCCCTTTTCGCAAAACCGCGCGGGCATCAACATTGGCGAAGCTGCCGCGCTCATCATGATGAGCCGCGAGAAGCCGGACGCCCCCATCACCTTGTCCGGTTGGGGCGAAAGCTCCGACGGCTACCACATCTCCGCGCCCGACCCGTCTGGCGCGGGGGCGAAACTGGCGATTCACGAGGCATTGACCCGCGCCAACATTGATGCTGCCGCCATTGGCTACGTCAATCTGCACGGCACGGCAACACAGCAAAACGACGCGATGGAAAGCCGGGTCATGGCAGAGATTTTTCCCGGCGTGCCCATGAGTTCCACAAAACCCTTGACCGGACACACACTGGGCGCGGCGGGGGCGTTGGAAGCCGCCCTCTGCTGGCTGACGCTGACGGATGCCGACTGCCGACTGCCGCCGCAACTCATGGATCACGCGCCCGACGCCGCCCTGCCGCCCTTGCGCCTGGTCGCGCCTGCCACGCAAAGTACGCCGCCCATCTCCCATGCCCTCTCCACTTCTTTTGCCTTCGGCGGCAGCAACGCGGCGCTGATTCTGGAACGAAAAATCTGAAGATGACCACACGACCCTATCTCCCCATCGAAGAATACCTGCCGCATCGCGGGCAGATGTTGCTGCTTGACCGTGTGCTGGAAGTCACGCCGGGGCGCATGATGACAAGCGTCAGCATCCGCCCGGAGAGCGCCTTTTGCCGTGAAGGACGCGTTGCCGCTTATGTGGGCATCGAATACATGGCGCAGACGGTGGGCGCGTTGGTCGGCTGGCATGAGCGTGAGGCGGGCGGCGCGGTCAAAACCGGTTTTCTGGTTTCCGTGCGGAAATACTCGTGCGCCGTGGATTATTTTTTCGTCGGAACCACGCTCAACATCGAAGCGCGAGAAAACTGGCGCGACGCGGAAGGTCTGGGTGTGATGGATTGCAGCATTTATCATCCTGATGGCAAACTGCTCGCCGAAGCCACTTTGACCGCCTTTCAACCCGAAAATTTACACGCCTACCTGAATTCCCATCCCAAACCTGAAACAACATGACTTCTGAAACACATGCTCCTCGCTCGGTTTCCCGCGCCGTTCTGGTAACCGGAGCCTCGCAAGGCATCGGCGAAGCCATTGCCCGCCGTATTGCCGCCGACGGGTTTACGCCCGTGCTCACCTGTCGCAGCCAACGTGAAAAAACGGAGGCGCTGGCGGCGGAATTGTCCGCGACCTTCTCCACCCCCGCCCGCGTGCTGCAATTTGATGTTGCCGACCGTCTGAAGGCGGAAGAAATGTTGCTTGCCGACATCGAAGCGCATGGCGTCTATTACGGCGTGGTGTTGAACGCGGGCAATCACGCGGACGCGGCGTTTCCCGCCATGAGCGACGCCGAATGGGATTCCGTGCTGTCCGTCAATCTGGATGGTTTTTATAATGTGCTGCGTCCATTGGTCATGCCGATGGTGCAGGCGCGGCGACCGGGGCGCATCGTGACGATGGCGTCCATTTCCGGGCAGGTGGGCAATCGCGGGCAGGTCAATTACAGCGCCGCCAAAGCGGGCATCATCGGCGCGACCAAGGCGCTCGCGCTGGAACTCGCCAGGCGACGTATCACGGTGAATTGCGTCGCGCCCGGTCTGATTGAAACCGCGATGGTCGACGCCGAAATCACCGAACGCGCCCTGCCCCTGATTCCCGCCGGACGCGCCGGCAAACCGGAAGAAGTCGCCGCCGTCGTGAGTTTTCTGCTCTCCGACGATGCCGCTTACATCACGCGGCAGGTGATTGCCGTCAATGGAGGGATGGCATGAGCGCATTCTCAAAACGCAGGGTTGTGGTCACGGGCATGGGCGGCATCAGCCCATTGGGAAGCGAATGGACTGACATCGAAGCCCGTCTGCGTGCCCGCCAGAACGCGGTGCGGTATATGGAAGCATGGCGCGACATTCGTGATTTGAATACGCGCCTGGCGGTTCCGGCGGTGGAATTTTCCCTGCCACCCGAACGCTATTCGCGTAAAACCACGCGCGGCATGGGGCGGGTCGCGCTCCTCGCCTGTCGCGCCAGCGAATTCGCCCTCGCCGACGCAGGGCTTCTGGAAGAAAAGGCGCTGCTTGCTTCCGGGCGGGTCGGCGTCTCTTATGGCTCATCGGCGGGTTCGCAAGACGCCATCGCCGACTTTGGTCGCCTGATCAACACCAGCGAAGTGAATGGCTTGAACGCCAACAGCTACATTCGCATGATGGGGCACACCGCGCCCGTCAATATCGCGGTGCTGTTTGGTTTGCAAGGGCGCGTGCATACCACTTCCAGCGCCTGTACATCGGGGAGTCAGGGCATTGGCTACGCCTATGAAACCATTTTGCATGATCACGCCGACATCATGATCGCGGGCGGCGCGGAAGAATTGGGCGCCAGCTACGCCGCCGTGTTCGATACCCTCTTCGCCACCAGCACAAAAAACGATGCGCCATCGCTCACGCCGCGTCCCTACGACCGTGACCGCGATGGTCTGGTCATCGGCGAGGGCGCGGGTTCGCTGATTCTGGAAGAATACGAACACGCCAAAGCGCGGGGCGCGAAAATGTACGCCGAAATCGCGGGCTTCGGCACCAACTGCGACGGCGCGCACATCACCCAGCCGCGCGCGGATACGATGGCGACCGCCATGCGTCTGGCGCTTGGCTCCGCGAATCTGCCGCCGGAGGCCATCGCCTACGTGAATGGTCACGGCACGGCGACCGAACTGGGCGATATTGCCGAAAGTCACGCCACGCACACGGTCTTCGGCGCGAAAATACCCATCAGTTCGCTGAAAAGTTATATCGGTCATACGTTAGGCGCGGCGGGCGCGCTGGAAGCCTGGTTTTCCATCGCCATGCTGCGTAAAAACTGGTTCGCGCCCACGATTAACCTCGATCACATCGACCCGCGCTGCGCCGAACTCGCCTACATTACGGGCGATGGTCTCAATCTGGAATGCGAATATGTCATGAGCAACAATTTTGCCTTCGGCGGCATCAACACCGCCCTGATTTTCCGGCGTCTGCCGTAAGATTTTTTATTCAGGGCAATCGCTCGAATCCACCCCTCTCCCCTTGTGGGAGGGTGCCCCGCAAGGGGCGGGAGAGGGGTATGGTTCAGCTAGGTTCGGCGTAGTTTCGTGCTGAACTGTTCCCTCTCCCACAAGAGGCAAGGGCGCGAAGTAATTGACCGCCGTGCCTCACGAACATGTTATGCCCATCTCATCGGCATTCATGCAATTGCCCTGGTGGGGGGAGCATCCTGCTCCCCCCACTTCCTCAAAAGCGATGCGCGTAGCGACGCGGCAATCCAGGCATCAGAGGTCAGGTGGCAGATGCAGGGGCGGCTCGTGAGCCGCCCCGGATTGCTGACAAACCCGCCGCCTGTAGGTTGGGTAAGCCACAGGCGCAACCCGACATTGGCGATTTATCGCGCGCAACCTGCCAGATACCGGGCGAATGACCAGATTGACGGATCAGTGTCGGGTTCAACGACGCTTGCCGTCAAAAGCGAGGAGCCGCCCACTCCTACATCGTTTCGTCGTTGCGAGGCGCAGAGCGACGCGGCTTTTCTCCCATTGCCACATGAATTGCCACGCCGCGCTGCGCCTCGCTTTTGACCTGGGAGCGCCGGCGTCCCCGCCGGCGGTTTTAGAGCAGATTAACAAATTGATACGCAAATCAAACTTGGCGCGCGTTCGGTTTTACGTAGGGGCGCGCATTGCACGTCCGTGTTGGGGCCGCGTGGACTTAAACCACGGACGCTATATGCGCGCCCCTACACGATGGCAATGGATGTGAGCCAGGTTCAGTTAATCTGCTCTAAAACCGATACTTTGTCGACTTCGCCTTGCTGTCGCGGCATTTTGTCGAAACCCGCCACCATCCTGCAAAAACCAGGCGACAAAACCGCCGGCAGGGGCGTCGGCGCTCCCGGAAGGGCGGTTCGGATTCATCAAGCCGGAATCAACCGTCGCCAGATGGTTTCCGTCAGCGTCGCCTGATTCAGGCTGTAAAAATGCAAACCGGGCGCGCCGCCTTGTAGCAGGCGTTCGCAAAGTTCCGTCAGCACATCCAGACCGAAGGCGCGGATGGAATCCGTATCGTCGCCGTAGCTCTCGAATTTTTTTCGCATCCAGCGCGGAATTTCCGCGCCGGAAGCGTCGGAAAAACGCGCCAGTTTGGAAAAGCTGGCGATGGGCATGACGCCGGGGATGACGGGAATCTCCACCCCCAGCGCGCGCACCTCGTCCATGAAATGAAAATAAGCGTCGGCATTGTAAAAATACTGGGTGATGGCGCTGTCCGCGCCCGCCTTGACCTTGCGCGCGAAATTCTGCAAATCGTCTTTCGGGCTTTTCGCCTGCGGATGCCATTCCGGGTAAGCGCCCACGACAATATGAAAAGTGTCGCCGGTTTCGGCGCGGATGAATTCCACCAGTTCATTGGCATAGCGCAGTTCACCCACATCGACCATGCCGGAAGGCAAATCGCCGCGTAATGCGACGATGCGCCGGATGCCCGCCGCCCGATATTCATGCAAAATTTCCAGAATCCCGGCGCGTGTAAAACCGATGCAGGAAAGGTGCGGCGCAACCGGACGACCTTCGGCGGCGATTTCCTTGACCACCGAAAAAGTGCGCTCGCGGGTCGAGCCGCCCGCGCCATAAGTCACGGAAAAAAACGCGGGTTCCAATGCCGCCAGTCGATCACGTTCAACTTTAAGACGGGTCGCGCCCTCCGGCGTCTGAGGCGGAAAAAATTCAAGCGAGAGTTCGGGTTTCGGGTTGTTGAGTGACATTGGCGTATCCAGATAAAAAATTCGCAGGGCGATGCGGGGGTTGATTTTACAGGCGTTTCAGGGAACTGGCGTTACTGCGTGAGCGCTTTCATACGGTAGCTGACGCAAAACCTCGGCAAGCTGCGAGTCATCGGTCGTATGCAGGGCATTTTCGCAAATCGCCCGCAGGCGCGGAGATTTCGGGACGAGGTTTGCCAGTATCTGGAACGCCTTGCGCGAAGCCTGCGTTTGTCCATGCAACGCGCCGATGATGTGCTCGACGGGTGCCGCGTCGCCACTCATCAAGAAAGCGCCCAGCCAGATGAGGATGGCGTTTTCACCGTCTATTGGCGTGAGTTCTGCAAAAGATTTGAAAAGAGGCAGGAAACGGGGATTCTGGAATTGCTCCGGCTGCCGCGCCACGACTTCGCCCATTTCCGACGAGTCGGCAAGGAACATGGTTTGCAGAAACACGGGCGTGCTGTCGGCATTCAGGTCGCGCGCCATCGCCGCAACCCAATCGGCAACCCGTTCAGGATGGTGTTGAAACGCCGCAGCAAAAAAACCGCCCAGAATGGGCACAAAATCCGGACTGATGCGAATGAGCGCGGCGCTCTGGATACTGCCGAAAGCGGCGGGAATGCGCTCTGGTTCGGGATGCTCCACATAGTTTTCGATCCAGAGCATGAATTCATCCGGCGAACGAAAGTTGTCCCCGGCGGCATGGGCAGGGATGGAAAAAATGGACAGGGCGAGGCAGAACAAAAATGCGCTCAGGCAGCGCATGGCATTATTCATGATTTTTTCTTGCGAACGGGTAACTGAAGTTTTCATTGAATGGAGGGCAGGATAGCATCAAGCAAGCGCAGGGAACATGATGATGAGCGGTTGTTGTGAGGCTGGACAAAAAACGCCTCTTCGTCTATTCTGTACAGAATTCTGTCAACCACACACAAGGAATTGACCATGAGCATTGCCGCCAGCGATGTAGTCCCTTTGACACGGGCGCGCGCCATTTTGTCGGAGTTGGTCGACCAAGCCAAAGATGGGGCGGAAAAAATCATCACCAAGAATGGCGAAAGCTATGTCGCGCTGATTGATGTTGACCAGTTGGATTATTACCATCGCCTGGAGCATGAGCGCATTCATCTGTTACTGCTCGACGATGTGCATCGTGGTCTGGCGGACATCGCGGCAGGGCGAACCATTGCAGCAGAAGAAGCCATTGCCCAACGGCAACAACGTCGCGCCGCAGCTAAAACATCCGTGCCTGATAACGATGACAGATAAACCCTATTGCGTCGAACTGACGACCAGTTTGCTGGAGCGTCTGGATGTCATTGAAGCTTTCTTGCAGGAAGTGGATGCGGCCTTTGCTTTCGACACGCTGTTATCCGAACTGCAAACCATCGTCATCCCAAATCTCCGGCGTTTCCCCCGCATTGGGCGTCGTTTTCTGGACAATTTGCCGCAATCCATCGAAACGCTAGACCGCGTGGCTGCCCTGCCAAGCGGTACATCGGAAACAATACGCGAGTATCTGCATGGCGATTACCTGATGCTCTATGCAGTTGTGGATACGGAAGCAAAGGTGTATCTGCTCTCCATCCGGCATCACCGCCAGCTTTCGTTTAATTTCGAACGTTTTTGGTCTGGAGCGTAGCGAACTTAAACTATGCGCTAGTCGTACGGTGTCTCTCATTAGTGCAACAGATCCGCAACCGATGATAGCGGCTGTTGCTATTCAGGATTTCCGAATCAAGTCAAAAGCATACAGCCAATACAGGTTTGACCAATTGGCGTATTCTGAATAATCCTTAACTAAAGCTACTTTGCGATTTTCTTCAGGTAAACTTTGTAAGTTCCCGCAATTACCAAACGATATATTTTCACATCAGGAAAATGAAAAGAGCAGCAATCATAACGTGGTATATTGCCAACGTTTTTTATAGTAAGTCGATAAAAATCATCGCCTATTTTTTCCATACCATTTTTGTTTTTATCAAGGCGTTTGCTTTCAACAAAAAGTGCAATATGTTTATTAAACATCAAACAATCGAAACGTTGAGGGATTTTTACGTGGCTACGGAAAACAGAGACCGTAGGGGGAAATTATGTTGTCTTGCAAAGAGCCTTATAATACCCCCCCTTTCTTTCAGTTGTCACTGATGCAAACAAAACCTCTTCGCCCCCCCGCCCCCTCCTTTCCCGACTGTCTGAGCCGCGACCGTCGTCGTCTCTTCGCGTTACAGCGGGATGCTCATGTCTTGCAGGGGGAGCGCCGTGAGAAGGCTTCCGTTGAGTTGGCGGCGTTGCTGGAAAAATCGCGGGCGGATTATGCGTTGCGCTTTGCCAATCTGCCCCGACCGGAATTTACGGATGCTTTGCCGGTGAATGAAAAGCGCGCCGAAATTGCGGCGTTGATTGCGCGGCATCAGGTGGTGATTGTTTGTGGCGAAACGGGGTCGGGCAAGACGACGCAGTTGCCGAAAATTTGTCTGGAACTGGGGCGGGGGGCGGCGGGGTGGATCGGGCATACGCAGCCGCGTCGGTTGGCGGCGCGGTCGGTGGCTTCCCGTCTGGCGCAGGAATTACGTACCGAGGTGGGCGCGGGCGTGGGGGTGAAGATTCGGTTTCAGGATAGAACCGCGCCGGATTCCTGGGTGAAGTTGATGACGGATGGCATTTTGCTTTCGGAAACGCAGAGCGACCCCACGCTCGCCGCTTACGACACCATCATCATCGACGAAGCGCATGAGCGCAGTTTGAATATCGACTTTTTGCTGGGCTATCTGAAAGAGATTTTGCCGCGCCGACCGGATTTGAAGGTGCTGATTACTTCCGCCACCATCGACGCGGAGCGTTTTTCGCGGCATTTCAATCATGCGCCGGTTATCGAGGTTTCCGGTCGGCTGTATCCGGTGGAGCAGCGTTATCGTCCGGTGGAGACGGCAGACGAAGACGGCGAGCGCGATTTGTATGATGCCATTGTGGCTGCTTGCGAGGAACTGTCGCGGCTGGGTTCGGGCGATATTCTGGTGTTTTTGCCGGGCGAACGGGAAATCCGCGAAGCGGCGGAAGCCTTGCGGAAGCATCATTTTTCTTTGCCCGTCGCGCATGGGCATACGGAGATTCTGCCCCTGTTTTCCCGCCTTTCCGCCGCCGAGCAAGACCGCATTTTTCGCTCTTCCGGGGCGCGGCGCATCGTGTTGGCGACCAATGTGGCGGAAACTTCGCTCACCGTGCCAGGCATCCGCTACGTGGTGGATACGGGGCTGGCGCGGGTGAAACGCTATTCCTACCGCAACAAGGTGGAGCAGTTGCAGGTGGAAAAAATCAGTCAGGCGGCGGCGAGGCAGCGGGCGGGGCGTTGCGGGCGGGTGGCGGCGGGGGTGTGCGTGCGGCTCTACGATGAGGCGGATTTCAATGCCCGTCCGCCGTTTACCGACCCGGAAATCATGCGTTCTTCGCTTGCCGGGGTCATTTTGCGGATGAAGGCGTTGAAGCTGACCGATGTGGAGCGTTTTCCTTTTCTGGAAGCGCCGCCGGAAAAAGCGATTCACGATGGCTACACCCTGCTCACGGAATTGGGCGCGCTGGATGAGGCGCGCCGCTTGACCGAAACGGGGCGCGTGCTGGCGCGTTTGCCGCTTGACCCGCGCATCGCCCGCATGATTGTGGCGGCGCGGGAGCGCGGCTGTCTGCGCGAAGTGCTGGTGATTGCCGCCGCGCTGTCTACGCAAGACCCGCGCGAACGCCCGCAGGACAAGCAACAGGCGGCGGATGAAAAACATCGACGCATCATGTTTTTAGCGGCGGGGGCAGAGAAAGCGGATGCCAAGCCCGACATCAAATCCGAATTCATGGGCTGGTTAAAGCTCTGGGATTGGTACGCGCACGAACTGGAACACAAAAAATCCAACAAAAAACTGGTAGAGCAGTGCCACGCGCATTTTCTTTCTTACCTGCGGATGCGCGAGTGGCGGGAAGTGCATGGGCAGTTGCACGCGCTGGTCGCGGAATTGGGCTGGAAGGAAAACGAAATTTCCGGCGACGAATTTGCCCATTACGCCGCCATCCACAAGTCGCTGCTGGCGGGCTTGCTCGGCAATCTTGGCTGCAAATCGGACGAGGCCGGACATTATCTGGGCGCGCGCGGCATCCGCTACCTGATTCATCCCGGCTCGCCGCTGCAAAAAAAGGCGGGCAAATGGATACTGGCGGCGGAGATTACCGAAACCACGCGCCTCTACGGGCGTTGCGTGGCGAAAATTGAACCGGAGTGGCTGGAAGAAGTCGGCGCGCATCTCATCAAACGCAGCTACTTCGACCCGCACTGGGAAAAAAAGGCGATGCAGGTCGCCGCGTGGGAACGCACCACGCTCTATGGAGTTGTCATCAACCCGAAACGCCGTGTGCATTACGGCCCGATGGCGCCCGCCGAAGGGCGCGACATTTTCATCCGGCAAGCGCTGGTCGGCGGGGAGGTCGAAGAGGGCTACGCCCGCCGCTGGGCGTTCTGGCAGCACAACCGCAAGCTGATTGAAGACATCGAACGTCTGGAACACAAACAGCGCAGGCAGGATGTGCTGGTCGATGACGAACTGATTGTCGCCTTCTACGATAGCCTGATTCCCGAAGGCATCCACAACGGCGCGACCTTCGACCTCTGGCGCAGGGAAGCCGAACGCGCACAGCCGCGTCTGCTCCACCTCGCCAAAGAAGACCTGATGCGCCACGAAGCGGCGGGCGTCACCACCGAGGCTTTCCCGCAGCGTCTGCTGACGAGCAATATCGAATATCCGCTTTCCTACCACTTTGAGCCGGGCAGCCCCAAAGATGGCGTCACCCTCACCCTGCCATTGGCGCACTTGAACCAGCTCCCCGCGCCCCGGCTGGAATGGCTGGTGCCCGGTTTGCTGAAAGAAAAACTCATCGCCTTGATCAAAACCCTGCCGCAAAAAATCCGCGCCAAACTCGTGCCCGTGCCCGAATTTGCGGAAAGTTTCATCGCGTGGATTCATGACGTTGGCGATAAAAACGGCGGCGAAAAACGCATGAAAGAAGGCATCATCCCGCCGTTAATCGAATTCATTTTCAGGGAACGCGGTCTGAACGCGCGCGGCTGGAGCATCACGCCAGACGCCTTCCGCCCCGACGCCCTGCCCGCCCACTTTTTCATGAACATCAAACTCATCGACGAACACGGGCGGCAACTGGACATGAGCCGCAACCTGGGCGAACTCAAAGCCGAATGGGGACAAGAAGCGCGGCAAACCTTCGCCGGACTGCACGAAACGCCCGCAGGCTACGCGGGGCTTATCGACTGGAGTTTCGGTGAACTGCCGGAGATCATGGAAATCCCCGTAAACGGACAAACCGTGGTCGGCTATCCGGCGCTCTCCGACGACGGTGAAACCGTCAGCCTGAAAGTCTTCGACGACAGGGAAGAAGCCTGCCGCATCCACACAAAAGGCTTGCTGCGCCTCTACAGGCTGCAATTCAAAGAGCAGGAAAAATACTGGAACAAACAACTGCCCAGCCTCTCCGAAATGGCGATGCACTATATGAGCCTGGGCACCGCCGACGAACTCAAACGCCAGCTCATCACCCTGATTTTCAGACGCGCCTGCCTCATCGACCCCTTGCCGCACGACGCCGAAAGTTTCAAAACAAGCTGCGCCGAAGCAAGGCAGCGGCTTGGCTTGCTGGCGCAAGAAATCACCCGCCTGACCGGACAAATTCTGACCGAATGGCAAAGCCTGCAAAAAAAACTGCCCGCCTGCAAAGCGCACCCCGCCGCCGTCACCGACATCGAAGCGCAAACCAAACGCCTGATGAGCAAAAACTTCATCGAGGACACCCCATTCGAGCGTCTGCAACACTTCCCCCGCTACCTCAAAGCCGCACAAATGCGCCTGGACAAACTCAAAAACGACCCCGCCCGCGACGCCCGCGCGCTCGCGGAATACCAACCCCTATGGACACAATACGAACGCCGCGCCCGCGAACTCGCCAAACAAAATCGCCATGACAAGGAACTTGAACAATTCCGCTGGCTGCTGGAAGAACTGCGGGTAAGCCTGTTCGCGCAAGAACTCAAAACCCCCGTGCCAGTGTCGGTGAAAAGATTGCAGAAGATGTGGGAGGGGATTCAGGTTGGGTGAAGTGCAATCCGACCAGAGCTGTAGCATCAAAATTTGAGGTAAGCGCCGGTCTCGCTGTTGCATATTATTAATCCGGCAATCGAATACACCGTCTGGCGCACGACGATGGCATTTGGTAGGGCGGGATCGAAGAGCGCGCCCAGAGTGATGACAGACACCAAACCCCCGCGTCAAAAGCGAGGAGCAGAGCGACGTGGCAATCTTGGCGACCAAGGAGATTGCCACGTCGCTACGCTCCTCGCTTTTGACGGCAAGCGTCGTTGAACCCGACACTGATCCGTCAATCTGCTCATCCGCCCGGTATCTGGCAGGTTGCGCGCGATGAATCGCCAATGTCGGGTTGCGCCTGCGGCTTACCCAACCTACAGGCGGCGGGTCTGTCATCCATCTGGGGCGGCTCACGAGCCGCCCCTACATCTGTCACCTGATACCTGAATCGCCGCGTCGCTTTGCGCCTCGCTTTTGACAAAGCAGCAGGAGCATCCTGCTTCCGTGGGTTTAGAACGGGGAGCAGGATACTCCCTCCCCACTTTTGCCCTGCGCCTGACGTCTGGTCGATGGCATAAAAAATTCAGGCGTCCCGTAACAACGGGAACGCCTGAATATCGCGCAACTGCGCTGAGAACGCGAAAGGATTAAACCTTGACCGCTTTTTCCAGCAGCTTGGTGACGCGCCAGGTCTTGGAACGGGAAATCGGACGGGTTTCTTCGATTTCGACCAGATCGCCTTCGCTCATTTCGTTGTTTTCGTCATGGGCGTGGTACTTCTTGGACTTGGTGATGAACTTGCCGTAAACCGGATGTTTCACCCGGCGCTCGACCAGTACCGTCACGGTCTTGTCCATCTTGTCGCTCGTGACACGACCGACCAGCGTCCGCTTGATGCTTGTGGTTTCAGTCATTATTGCACCGCCTTTTCACGGATGAGGGTACGCACCCGCGCAATGTCGCGGCGCACCTTGCCAATCTGGCTGGTATTGGAGAGTTGTTGCGTGGCGTTCTGCATCCGCAGGCTGAACTGCGCTCTCAGGAGTTCCACGAGTTCGACCTTCAACTCGTCCGTGTTTTTTTGTCTTAATTCAGTCGTTTTCATATCACACCACATGTCGGGTTACGAAGGTGGTCGCCAGAGGCAGCTTGGCGGCTGCCAGACTGAACGCCTCGCGTGCCAGCGCTTCGGAAACGCCGTCCATTTCATACAGAACCTTGCCGGGCTGAATTTCAGCAACCCAGTATTCAGGATTCCCCTTGCCGTTACCCATACGGACTTCGGCGGGTTTCTTGGAGATGGGTTTGTCTGGAAAGACGCGAATCCAGATGCGACCGCCACGCTTGATGTGGCGTGTCATGGCGCGTCGGGCTGCTTCGATTTGACGCGCCGTCAAACGACCGCGCCCCGTGGCCTTCAAGCCCCATTCACCGAAGGAAACTTTCGCGCCGCGAGTGGCCAGACCCTCATTGCGACCTTTTTGTTCCTTGCGGTATTTACGACGATTTGGTTGCAGCATTTCAAGCACCTGCCTTTCTTACACGCTTGCCGGGAGTCTTGGCTTCGCCATCGGCAGGCTTTTTGTCCGCAGCGGCAGCGCCAGCCTCACCCGCATTCCGGCGGGGGGCGCGCGGCTTGTCACCTTCGGGGCGGTCAGAGCGCGGGCGGCGGGCGCGACGATCATCGCCGCCGGGGGCTTCGACTTCGGGCTGTTCGCCATGCGCCAGACGTTCGCCCTTGTACACCCACACCTTGATCCCGATTGCGCCATAGGTCGTTTCGGCGGTGGAGGTGCCGTAGTCGATGTCGGCGCGCAGGGTGTGCAGGGGCACACGACCTTCGCGGTACCATTCGGTACGGGCAATTTCCGCGCCGTTCAGACGACCGGAACTCATGATCTTGATGCCTTGAGCGCCCAGACGCATGGCGTTTTGCATCGCCCGCTTCATGGCGCGACGGAACATGATGCGTTTTTCAAGCTGCTGGGCGATGGAGTCGGCAATCAGTTGCGCGTGAATTTCCGGCTTTCTGATTTCCTCAATCGACACATGCACGGGCACGCCCATGATGCTGCCCAGGTCTTTTTTCAGCACGTCGATGTCTTCGCCCTTCTTGCCGATCACCACGCCCGGACGGGCGGAAAAAACGGTGATGCGGGCGTTCTTGGCAGGACGCTCGATCAACACGCGACCCACGGAAGCGTGTTTCAGTTTACGGTTCAGGTATTCGCGCACCATCACGTCCTGGGCGAGCATACCGGGGAAATCCCTGGAGTTGGCGAACCAACGGGAATCCCAGTCACGCGTGACGCAAAGGCGGAAGCCTGTCGGATGAATTTTTTGTCCCATGACTTTTCCTTTAGTTTCCGACGGTCACGTAGATATGGCAGGTCGGCTTGGAGATCCGGTTGCCACGACCTTTTGCACGCGCCGTAAAACGCTTCAAGACCGCGCCTTTTTCGACATAGATGGTTTTCACCTTCAATTCGTCGATGTCGGCGCCGTCATTATGTTCGGCGTTCGCCACGGCGGAGAGCAGCACCTTCTTGACGATCCCCGCGCCCTTTTGGGGCGAGAACGTCAGAATGTTCAAGGCGCTGTCAATCGCTTTGCCGCGTACCAGATCGGCAATCAGGCGACCCTTTTGGGCGGAAAGGCGCACGCCACGCAAGTTTGCAGTAGTTTCCATGTGCCTCTCCTTATTTCTTCGCCTTTTTACCGGCAGTGTGACCCTTGAACGTGCGGGTCAGGGAAAACTCGCCCAGCTTGTGGCCGACCATGTTTTCCGTCACGTAGACCGGAATGTGTTGTTTACCGTTATGCACGGCGATTGTCAGACCCACGAAATCCGGCAGGATGGTGGAGCGACGCGACCAGGTTTTGATCGGACGCTTGTCCTTGCCAGCATGGGCAGTGTAGACTTTTTTCAGCAGGTGGGCATCGACAAACGGGCCCTTTTTAATGGAACGTCCCATATTCTCTTACCCCTTAACGCTTGTGACGACGCTGCACGATCATGCTGTCCGTGCGCTTGTTGTTGCGGGTGCGATAACCCTTGGTCGGCTGCCCCCAGGGATTGACCGGAACGCGACCTTCGCCTGTTTTACCTTCGCCGCCACCGTGCGGGTGGTCGACCGGGTTCATGACGACGCCACGGACGGTCGGACGAATACCGCGCCAACGATTGGCGCCGGCTTTGCCGATTTTCCGCAAACTGTTTTCTTCGTTGCCGACTTCACCGATGGTGGCGCGACATTCGATATGCACGAGGCGGATTTCACCGGAGCGCAGGCGAAGCTGGGCGTAGACGCCTTCACGCGCCAGAAGCTGCACGGAAGTACCGGCGGCGCGCGCGATTTGCGCGCCTTTGCCGGGCAGCATTTCCACGCAGTGCAAGGTTGCGCCGACGGGAATGTTGCGAATCGGCAGGGTGTTTCCCGGCTTGATCGGCGCTTCCGAACCGCTGATGATCTGCTGACCGACGATCATGCCCTTGGTGGCGATGATGTAACGACGTTCGCCATCGGCATAGCACAACAGGGCGATGTGCGCGGAACGGTTGGGATCGTATTCAATCCGTTCAACCTTGGCGGGCACGCCATCCTTGTCGCGTTTGAAATCAATCACGCGGTAATGCTGCTTGTGACCACCGCCCTGATGACGGACCGTGATACGACCATTGTTGTTACGTCCGGCCTTGACGGACTGCGATTCAACGAGGCTGGCCAAGGGCTTGCCCTTGTGCAGATGCTCGTGAACCACCTTGACCACGGCACGACGACCGGGCGAAGTTGGCTTGACTTTGACGAGGGCCATTTAAGCGTTCCCCCCTTCCACGAAATTGATTTCCTGACCGGCTTTCAGGCTGACAAACGCTTTCTTCCAGCCTTTACGCTGACCGATTTTCTGGCGAAAACGCTTGACCTTGCCCTTGACGTTCAGAACCTGCACGGATTCCACCTCAACCTTGAACAGGAGTTCAACGGCGGCCTTGATTTCAGGCTTGGCGGCATCGGCAGCGACACGAAAGACGACCTGATTGCGCTTGTCAGCGACATAGGTGGCTTTTTCGGAGATTTGCGGCGCGAGCAGCACCTGCAACAGACGTTCCTGATTTGCGCTCATGCCCACATCTCCTCAAATTTGGCCACCGCGTTCTTTGTGACCAGCACGCGGGGAAAACGAATCAGGGAAACCGGATCCGCCTCCTGCGCTTCCAGCACCAGCACATTGGGCAGGTTGCGGGAAGACAGATAGAGGTTCTCGTCGAGTTGATCCGTGATGACCAAAAGACGTTCTTCCAGCCCCAGCCCCTTCAATTTTTGCGTGAAGAGCTTGGTCTTCGGCGCTTCGATGGACAGATCATCCACCACCACCAGCCGATTCTGGCGCACCAGTTCGGAGAGGATGGACGCCACGCCGGCGCGGAACATTTTTTTGTTAACCTTCTGGCTGAAGTTTTCTTCCGGGCTGTTCGGAAAAGCCCGACCGCCTCCGCGCCAGATGGGAGAGGAAGACATACCGGCACGGGCACGCCCGGTACCTTTTTGCTTCCAGGGTTTGTGCGTGGTATGCGCCACTTCGGAGCGATTCTTCTGCTGACGACTCCCGGCGCGGGCGTTGGCTTGATACGCCACGACCACCTGGTGAATCAACGCTTCGTTGTAATCGCGGGCAAAGAGTACGTCGGAAGCCTGCAATGTTGCGGTTTCCTGACCTTGCTGATTGATGACTTTCAGTTCCATGCTGACTCCTTACGCCTTCACCGCAGGCTGGACGAAAACGTCGCTGCCCTTGGAGCCTGGCACGGCGCCCTTCACCAGCAGAAGCTGGCGCTCGGCATCCACGCGCACAATAATCAGACTCTGCTGGGTGCGCGTCGCGTCGCCCAGATGTCCCGCCATGCGCTTGCCGGGGAACACCCGACCAGGGTCTTGCGCCATACCGATGGAACCGGGCGCATTATGGGAAACAGAGTTGCCGTGCGAAGCACGATTGGAACTGAAGTGGTGGCGCTTGATGCCGCCTTGAAAGCCCTTACCGATGGAAGTACCGGTCACATCGACTTTCTGACCTTCAGCGAAAATGGTGACTGCCACAGCGTCGCCCGGCTTGAAGCCGGAGAGCTGAGCGGGTTCAACGCGGAATTCCTTCAGGATATGCCCGGCTTCCACACCCGCTTTTGCCACATGCCCCGCGAGGGGTTTGGTGACGCGAGAGGCGCGGCGGCTGCCGAAGGCGACCTGTACGGCTGCATAGCCGTCGGTTTCCGGCGTTTTGACTTGGGTCACGCGGTTGTTGGACACGTCAAGCACCGTGACGGGGATGGACGCGCCATCCTCGGCAAAGATGCGAGTCATGCCAACCTTGCGACCAACAAGGCCTAGACTCATGTTTTTTCTCCTCATCGCCGACTACGATTGGCCGACAGATGGACAAACAAAATGGGCAGCGCAAAGACACGCCACCCCCGAAAAGCCGCAGATTATAACCACAAAATTCTGGAATGCAAACAGTTTGTGCACAGTTTTATGCGGCGTTGCAAAGCGGAGGCATCCGACAACCGACGCGAAGGGTCGCATCCCCCCGCGCCCCTTGTGGGGTGAGACAGGAATTCTCGAAACGAATGCTTCGAGCCGTCGAACGCCCAATTCCATGCAAGGAATTGGGCGGGGCACAGAGGCGGGCAGGAGAGCGGGGTATGGTGGCAGTAATCAGCGCGTACAACTGCCAGAAGTCGACAAATTGGCAGTGCGACGCAATGAACCGAAAAATGGTGGAAGGCGCTTCGCTTTTCCACCCTACGTGATGTCCGGGCTGCTTGCTTGAAAAAACGGGCGAGGCGATGATGAGGCATTCCTCATTCATCGCCACCCTATGTACGCTGACCCGGCTGCCAAAAGCTATGCCTTCGGGTCGTTTGCCGCCTTGGGTTTGTTGCTGCCCGGCTTGCTGTCCAGCAGGCGGTTGATTTGCCATTGCTGGGCGATGGAGAGCACGTTATTTACCACCCAGTACAACACCAGCCCTGCCGGGAAGAAGAAGAACATGATGCCGAACACGAGCGGCATGATGAGCATCATCTTGGCTTGAATCGGGTCGGGCGGGGTCGGGTTCAGGCGGGTCTGGATGAACATCGACGCCATCATGATGACGGGCAGCACGTAATACGGGTCGGCGGCGGAAAGATCGGTAATCCACAAAAGCCACGGCGCGCCGCGCATTTCCACCGCACCCAACAGCACCCAGTACAGCGCGATGAAGACGGGGATTTGCACGAGGATGGGCAGGCAACCGCCCAGAGGATTGATTTTTTCCGTCTGGTAGAGCTTCATCATTTCCTGATTGAGCTTCGCCTTGTCGTCGGCGTAACGCGCTTTCAACGCCATCAGCTTGGGCGTCATGGTACGCATCCGCGCCATCGACTTGTAGGAAGCGGCGGAGAGCGGGAAGAACAGGAGTTTGATCAACACGGTCAACGCCACAATCGACCAGCCCCAGTTGCCAATCAGGGAGTGGATGAATTCCAACACCCAGAAAATGGGCGCGGCGATGATGTGCAGCCAGCCGTAATCCACGACCAGCGCCAGACCGGGGGCGACTGTTTTTAAGGCGGTCTGTTCCTGCGGTCCGGCAAAGAGCGGTACGCTGATTTCGCCTTTGGCTCCGGCGGCGATGGGAGCGACCGGCAGGATGAGGCTGGCAGTAAACCGGCTATGGTCGACATCAGCGTCGTAGTCGAGTTTCTTCATGCGAAACTCGCGTGTCGCCTCGCCCTGTGGTGCCCAGGCGGTGACGAAATAGTGCTGTACCATGGCGAGCCAGCCGTCATTCGCCTGCTGGATGAATTTGGCTTTGTTGTCGGAGATGTCCTTGTAGGTGACTTTCTGGTATTTCTCGGCGTCGCTGTAAACTGCCGCGCCGTAGAAGGTGGACATCATGAAAGAGTCGCCACCCGGCGATGCGCCGTCGCGTTGCAGTTGGAAATAGGCATCGGCTTGCAGGGGGGATTCGCTGCCGTTTTCGATTTCCCACGCCACGTCAACCAGATAGGAAGCGCGATGGAAGGTATAGACTTTGGTTGCCCGCACGCCATTCACCTCCGGCGCGGCGAGGCGTACTTGCAGGGTGTCTTGCCCTTCGGCGAGTTCGCGCGCGCCGGGCAGCACTTTCAGCAGGGTTTTGTGATTGGGCAAGTCCACGTCGCCCACTTTACCGAGTAAGCCAGTTTGCGCAGCGTAGTGATGCTCGTCGGAGAACAGGGTGAATTTCTTTTCCTTGTCATCATCGGCGCGGAAGCGTTCCAGTTCCAGCCACACCAGATCGCCGCCCAGCGCGGAGATTTCCGCCTTGACCAAATCGGTGGTGACAAAAACGCTTTCGACAGGCGCGGCGTTCAGGTCGGCGCTGTTGACTGCAAGGGTTGCGTTGGGCGCATCCGGCGTAGCGCGGCGAGCGGGTTGCGGAATGCTCGCGTCATCCGCTACCGCAGCGGTACTTTGGGCAGAGGTTGAGGCAACGGCGGCGGCAGGCGGGTGTTGTTGCGTCTGCCAGGCATCCCAGAGCATGTACAGGGAAAACACAAAAACGAACAACAACATCAAACGTCGGGTATCCATGAACGACCTTTAATTCAAAATCAGGGAACGGGGTCAACCCCGCCGGGATGAAAAGGGTGGCAGCGGGAAAGCCGTTTCAAAGTCAGCCAGCCGCCGCGCAAAGCCCCGTATTTTTGCACAGCTTCCTGCGCGTATTCGGAACAACCCGGATAAAAACGACAATTACGCCCCAACAAAGGGCTTAACGCATATTGGTAGGCGCGCAGCAAAAACAGAAAAAACCGCCGCATCACGGGCGCTTCTCCTGAATTTTCGCCAACAACTGCCGGATTTCCGCCGCGATTTCGAGACGTGCCTGTCGTTTGGGTTTTTGCATTTTCACGCTCAAGCGCAACACCAGATCGCGCGGGGGAAGTTGCGACTGCACCAGGCGAAACGCTTCGCGGGCGATGCGCTTGACGCAATTACGCCCCACCGCGTGACGCAGAAATTTCTTGCCAATCACCACGCCCAAACGGGCGTGGGCGGCGGGAGCGCCTGCCGGACGTGATTCGCCATAATGCAGCAAAAAACTTTTCCCGCGCAGCGCCCGCCGAAAACCAAAAACGGATGAAAACTCATCCGTTTTGGTCAGTCGATACTGTCGGGGGAAGGGATGGGGCTGAAATCGGGCAAACATCATCATGCCCTGACCCGCGCGCCAAATTCAGGCAATGTCGATCAAACGCCCAGACGATGACGCCCCTTGGCGCGACGAGCGGCAATCACCCGACGCCCGCCCTTGGTACGCATACGAACCAGAAAACCGTGGGTGCGCTTGCGACGAACAACGGAAGGTTGATAGGTGCGTTTCATGATCTTTTCCTTAAAGCACTAAAAAACGTGCGATTACACCGTGAGATGGCAGGGCTTGTCAAGATATTTCGGTGCGTTCGGTGTGTATTGCAAGTTTCAAGGCGGGCGGTGTCAGCAAAAAATTTCGTGTTCCGTCTTCCGTCTTCTGCCAGCCTGTCGTAGAATGCGCCCTCGTTGGGGAAGTAGCTCAGTTGGGAGAGCGCAGCGTTCGCAATGCTGAGGTCGGGAGTTCGATCCTCCTCTTCTCCACCACCGATACATACAAAGCAGCCCGCAAAGCAGTCAATTTGCGGGCTTTTTGTTGTCCATAGCACTCCCATTTTTGGGTATGGCTCCATTTGCACACCCAATTACACTCATTCATGGAAAATGGGTGTAATTCCGATTCGCATGAGAAGCGAACCTTTGTCGACTTCGCCTCGCCGTGCAATAGCACTGTCTTCGGGCAGTCTTCGCGTCTCGCTTCTCATGCGAATCGGAATAAGTCCAATGGAGGAAGGCGCTACGCTTTTGCTGTCGCTTACGCTTCGTCGAACCCCGCTGCCACCCTATGGATACTGTGGCCGCCCGTTGGCGGTTCAGCACGAAACAGCGTTGGAACATGTGAACCGTCAACATCTTGTCGCCCCAGGGCACGGCACGCCGTGCCCCTACAGGTGATCCGCCCGTTCCTCGTAGGGGCACGGCGTGCCGTGCCCTGATGTACCGTACCCGAATGTTTGACACGGATTGTCGGCGCTCCCAGGCTCAAAACCGATACCGCGCTTGCAAACTCCCCGTCACCCCTTCGCGTTTGCCGCCACAGGGCACGGCACGCCGTGCCCCTACAGGTGATCCGCCCGTTCCCCGTAGGGGCACGGCGTGCCGTGCCCCGGTGTGCCGTGCCCGAATGTTTGACACGGATTGTCGGTGCTACGCTTGCTGCCAAGTTCGCCGTTGCTGGGAGCGCCGGCGTCCCCGCCGGCGGGTTTGGCTCCGCGCGAAAAATCTTAAAATCGCCGGCGAGGACGCCGGCGCTCCCAGGTTCAAAATCGATACCGCGCCCGCAAACTTCCTGTCACCCCTTCGCGTTTCCCCGCGTAGCCTTGCACGCCCAAATCCAGCGACCAGCCTTGTTGGTTTGCGGCGGTGGGGGTTAGGGTCAGACCTGCTTCCAGCAAGCCTGTGTCGCCCTTCAATTCAGGGGCGTCCAGTTTGTAGCCGTAGATGCTGGCATTCGCTTTGGCGTTGTATTCGTGTTCCCATGCCGCGCCTACGTAGGCGGTGGTTTTGGCGGTCAGGGCGTGATGCCATTTCGCGCCCAGTCTGGTTCTTTGCGAATCCACTGCCTTGAACTTCACCGTTTCGCCTGTGGTGAGTTTTACGGTGTCGCCGTTTTGATGGCTCCAGAGGTATTGTCCGTAGACATCCAGCTTGCTCTGTTCGGTGAGGTTTATCACATAGCCTGCGCCCAGATGCGCGCTTACGTAGGTGGATTTGGCGTTGTAGGCGGCGGCTCTTCCGAAGCCGTCGTAGAGGTTGCCGCTGAAGTCGGTTTTGACTTTGCCTGATCTGATGCTGGCGTCGAGGTACAGGTTGTTGAAGTTGCTTTCGTCAAAGGCAAAGCGCGCCAAAATGCCTGCGCCCGTGTATTGGGTGTCGCCTTTGCCGTGTACGCTGGCGGCATTGGAAAAGCTGTTGTAGCTGTCGTAATTGCCTTCGCCGTGTTCGATGAAGGCGGCGGCGGTGAGGTTGCCTGTTTGGGTGGGCGTGGTCGCGGCGAGGCCTGCCAACAGGGTGTAGCCGTCTACGTCGACATGCGAACCTGTGTTGTGTCTGAGGGTGCTGTAGCCGATGGCGGCGAAGCCGTGTTTGTCGGATGATTGAACGGTTTGCAGGGCGGAATGGATGCCGCGCTCCGCTGCAAAATCCTGTGCCTGATTCAAGAATGCCGTGCCGCTTAAAAAGCCTTCGGCCAAGGCCTTGGTTTGCGGGTTGAGGTTTATGCCGGGGTTTGTGGGCGGCGTTACGGGCGGGTTCGGGTCGACGGGCGGGGTCACGGGTGGGGTCACGGGCGGGTTGGGGTCGACGGGCGGATTGGGGTCAATCGGCGGGGTGCCGCCCGCTACGGTTGCCAGTAGTTGTTTGCCGTTGGTGGTCAGGTCAAAGTCGTAGAGCAGGCTTACGCCTTGCATCCCTGTGCCGTGGGCGATGGTGTTGGCGGGGTTGCCTGTCAGGTTGGCGGCGTTGATGAGGGTGACTGTATCGCCCGCTGTCAGGGGCGAACTGCTGCCGAGGATGCCGACGTTGACCGTGCTGCCTGTGATGTTGGCAGTACCGCCGACATTTAACAGGCTGTAGCCGTTTGTGGCGATGGTGGGCAGATAAAAATTCAACTGGCTGCCGATGGCGGAGAGGTTTCCGGTGATGGCTGCGCCTTGATAGACGTTTAGCCGGGCGGCGTTTGCCAGTGTCAGGTTTTTGCCGACGCGGTTGTACAGATTGAACGTCGCGGGGCTGGCGATGCTGACATTGGTGTTGGGCAACGCGCCAGAGAGGGCGAGGGTGAGGGAACCTGCGTTAATGACGGTGTTGCCGCTGTAGGTGTTGTTGCCCGTCAGGGTCAGATTGCCGTTGCCGGTTTTGGTCAGCGTACCTGTGCCGGAAAGGGTGCCGCTCACCCTGTAATCGTGACCTTGGGTGTTGGTGAAGATCGTTGCCGCCGGATCGACGCCGGAGGTGACGATATTGACCTGCCCGAATCCGGTATCGGTGAAGGTCACCGTATCGCCGTTGATGAAGGTGGAGTCCGGTGTCCAGTTTTCTGAAGTCAGGATGTTCCAGTTGCGGTTGGTCGCGCCTGTCCATTCGAGGTCGGCGGGGGTGGTGCGGGCGGGGGGCGGCGTAACTGGTGGCGGCAGCGGAGAAGTCTTGCTGTTCAGCGTGGCGTAGAGGTTATTGCTACTGTCATCGGACAGCGTGAACTTGTAGGTAAAGGCAGTACCTACCGTCGCGGTGAGTTGGGTTGTGCCGGAAGTGTAGTCCGTGGTCAGACCACCTGTGGCGTTGAGGAGTGTGATTTTGTTCGTGGCAGCGAGTGTGTCCAGGTAGCCGCCGTCGAGGGCGAGGTTGACCGCGCTGCCGCTAATGTTCGCGTTCCCCGTGACGGTGAGCAGGGTGTCGCCATTGTTGATGCCGGACGGCAGGAAGAAATTCAGCGCGCCGCCGTTCGTGGTGAGGTCGCCGCCGATATGGCTGTTAGAGCCGCTACTTGGAGCGATGTTCAGGACGCTGCTCGCTGCCAGAGTGACGTTATGGTCGACGGTGCCAGTGCCGCGCAGGGCGAAGGTGGCGTTATCCGCTACGGTTACGTCGCTGTCAGCCAGACGGCCGGTGATTTCCAGCGTTTCGGCGGTGACTGTGGTATCGCCTGTGTAGGTGTTGTTACCGCCCAAAGTCAGCGTTCCGCTCCCGGTCTTGGTCAGGCTGCCGTTGCCGGAAATCTCGCCGCCGAAATTGCCGTTTTGGGCGGTCAGACCGTCGTTGTTGGTAATGTTGCCCATGCCGTTCAGGGCATTGACGGTTCTGGCTGCGCCTGTGCCGTCATAGGTCGCGCCGCCCGCTACTGTCAGGTTGGTATTGGCGGTAATGTTGCCTTCCAGCGTTCCCACGTTGACCGTGGTGGCACCGCCGTAGGTATTTGTGCCGTCCAAAGTCAGCGTACCCGCGCCAATTTTGGTCAGGCTGCCGTCTATGCCGGAGATCGCCGTTGCCAACGTGACGTTGTTGCCGTTGGTGTCGAATATCCCGCCGGAAGTTCCGAGATTATCGAGGCGATTGGAGATGTCGGTCGTGGTGCTGCTCGCCCATTGCAGACCGCCGCCGTTCAGGGTGATGGTGCCCGTCGTGCCGAAGTTGTCCGCATTGGCGAAGTTGATCAGTCCCGCGTTGACCGTGGTGTTGCCGGTGTAGGTGTTTGCGCCGGTCAGTTCGAGGGTTCCGCTCCCGGTCTTGATCAGGCTGCCGCCGGTGCCGGAGATGATACCGGCGTAAGCATTGTCCGCGCCGTTACTGACGGTGAGCGTTTTGTCGCCCAACGTGACATTGCCGCCGCTTGCGCCGCCGCCGTTGAGACCTTGTATCGTCGTGCCGCTGGTTACGGAGGAAATATCAAAAATCGCGCCGCTCGTATCGGCGAGCGTGACGCCGGAAGAGGCGGCGATACTGCCGGAGAGCGCCAGCGTTCCTGCGCTGATCGTGGTCGCGCCGGTGTAGGTGTTCGTTCCGGTCAGTTCGAGGGTTCCGCTCCCGGTCTTGGTCAGGCTGCCGCTGCCGGAGATGACGCCGCCGAAATTGCCGCTTTGGGCGGTCAGACCGCCCGCGTTGATCACATTGCCCGCGCCGTTCAGGGCAGTGACGGTTCTGGCTACGCCTGTGCCGTCATAGGTCGCGCCGCCCGCTACCGTCAGGTTGGTATTGTTGGTAATGTTGCCTTTCAGCGTCCCCGCGCTCACGGTCGTGCCGCCGGTGTAGGTGTTGGTTCCGCTCAACGTCAGTGTGCCCGCGCCGTCTTTGATCAGGCTGCCGCCGGAGCCGTAGATGATACCGGCGTAAGTATTGGCGGCGCTGTTATCAATGGTGAGCGTTTTACCGCCCAAATTGACATTACCGCCGCTTGTGCCGCCGCCGTTGAGACCTTTGATTGTCGTGCCGCTGTCGTTTATGCCGGAAATCTCAAAAATCGCGCCGCTCGTATCGGCGAGCGTGACGCCGGAAGAGTTGGCGATGCTGCCGTCGTCTCTTATCGCCAGCGTTCCTGCGCTGATCGTGGTCGCGCCGGTGTAGGTGTTCGCGCCGTAGAGCTCCAGCGTGGTCGTGCCTTTTTGTTCCAGTGAGCCGGTGCCGGAAAGGACATAGCCATAGATCGTGGCGTCGGTGCTGCCGGAGAGGTTGAAGATCAGTGCGCTGTTATTGGTGATGTTGGCCCCGATGCGTCCCTGGGTGCCGCCGTTGCCGATTTGCAGGGTGCCGCTGGTGATGGTGACGATGCCGATCTGGTTGGCCGAGCCGAGCAGCACGGTGTATCCGGCGATGTGGTTGACGTTGATTGCGCCGGAGATAGCAACGCCGAGTGCGCTGTCGGTTCCGTCTCGCGTGAAGTAATACGGCGAGTCGCTTGTGGCGGTATGGTTGAAATTCAGGGTGGCGGTTCCAGCATCAGTGCCGGCAATGGTTCCTGCGTTCAGGAAGCCCGCAGCCGCTCCGGTTCCGATGTTGACTGTGCCGTTGGCACCAGCATGAGTCCCGACAAATATAGGACTTGTCGTTGAAACAATGCCGCCGTTCGTGACGTTCAGGACGCCGGTTCCGTGCTCACCGACACGCAAATAACCGTTACTCCAGCTTGAACCCGTGCCGTCTACAGTGACCGTGCCGGTTGTGTCCGCAGAGTATCCAATATAAGTAGAACCATAATAACCAGAATAAATACTCCCGGTGGCAAGCGTCCCGCCGTCGGTGATACTCAAAGCGGAACCGCCGCTGCTGCCGACGTAGAAATACCCGGTTCCAGTGTTGCTACTCTCGCCGGAGCCGATGGTGACGGTAACGTCGGTGTCGATGGTGACGTTATCGCCAGTGGTCGGTGCGGTACCCCCCCAGTTTGCGCCGGTAACCCATTTACCGTCACCGCCACCGCCATCCCAGGTTCTATCCACCGCCAGCGCCGCATCCGGCGACAGGAGCAAGGTCGGGGCCAGCCCCAGGGCGATGAAAAGCCCGAGGGCGCTGTGCGCCGTCGGGCGGGGAAAAGGCCGGGCAGGATTTACGATGCCGCTATTTTGGCTTGCTTGCTTGCTTGCTTGCTTGCTTGCTTGCTTGCGAAAATTGTTGTGCCTGTTTTTGAAAAGTCAAGAGAATTTACATTGTTTTGCATGATTATTTCGCTTTCATAAATAGAAAAAAAGTGAGGCGGTTTCTGCGCTGCCGCCCTGCCGGAAAAGATTTGGACGATTCTATTCTTTTTTACATGGATACGAAAGCGCAGATCGCAACGTGTTCGCGCCACCCTGGGATCGTAGCGACGTGGCAATCTCCTTGGTCGCCAAGATTGCCGCGTCGCTACGCTCCTCGCTTTTGACGAAGTGGGGGCGCGCATATAGCGTCCGTGGGTTTGGAATGGGGAGCATTCTGCTCCCCCCACTTTACTGTCACCTGACCTCTGATACCTGATGCCGGTACGACACACCGGGGCACGGCACGCCGTGCCCCTACGGGGAACATCGGCAAATGTCGGGGAATGGGCGGGTCGCCTGTAGGGGCACGGCGTGCCGTGCCCTGGGGCGGCGTAGGTCGGGCATGGTTTCATATGCAGGGCGTTTGGCGGTTGGCAACGAACAATGTCGGGCACATGAAGCGTGCCCGACCTACATGGTTACGCTCCTCCCTTTTGACGGGGGGGTTGGGGTTTGTCATCAGTCTGTGCCCTGCATGTGAAACATGCCCGACCTACGAAATGCGGTTGGGAACGCCATCATATCGACACCTTGCGGTTAATGCGTAACACCATGTCACGCGATTGAAATGAACGCTTGGGAACGAGGTTTGTGAAATTTATTGGCGCGGCAGCGCGCAGGTTGGGTATCCGTGTCAAACATTCGGGCACGGCACGCCGTGCCCCTACACGCCCCTGATTACTGTCTGATCCCTGATGCCGGGTTCTTCCTGCGGCTTACCCAACCTACAGGCGGCGGGGTTGTCAGCCATCTGGGGGGCGCATCCTGCTCCCCTTTCCACACGCAGGAGCTGGAAGCTCCCGCCACTTTGCTAATCCGTCCCGATCAGCGTCATTTCGTGCGCCCAGGCGAGCGCGTCGAAGACGGCGAGGTTCACCGTGCGGTCGGAGAGTCCCAGCGCGGCGGCATGTCGGGCGATGGATTCGGGGTTCATGCTTTCGCAGGCTTCGGTGAGCGCGAGGAATTGCGCCAGCGGACCTTCCCGCTTCGTCAGCGCGGCGACGACGGCGGGGGGAATCTGGATTTTTCGGGTGAGTTCTTCCAGCGGTTCGCCCATGAGCTGATCGAGCAGGGAAAACAAGCCCGTCAAAAACAGGGCGTCGGTCGACACATCCGTCATGCCCGCCTGCGCCGCCTGTTTGCCCAGACGCTCCATCAATGCCGCGCGCGCCAACGCCTGTTCGGTGAGCGCCCATTCGTAATAGCCGGGGTCAGTGACGTTAAACAGCAGGAAGGAGAGCCAGCGGTACAGATTCGTGCGCCCCAGCATGGTCAACGCCTGATCCAGACTGTCGATCTGGCGATACAGACCGAAAACCGGCGCATTCACGTAGCGCAGCAGGCGGTAGGAGAGCACCGGGTCCTGCCGCAATTCCTGCGTCAGTTTGCGCGTTTCCTCGTCGTGGCGCAGGTCGTTCAGGAGTTGCATGATCCGCAGACGGTTCGCCGCGCTTTTTGAAATTTTTTGCGCGGCACGGTTGTTGATGAACGAACCCCGGAACATGTCAAACCCCAGCCGATAGCAGAGCTTGAAATCGTCCGGCCTGGCAAGATCGCTGGCAATCAGGCGCAGCGGCACCGCTTCGGCATCCGCGTTGCCAGTTGCTTGCAGTTCCGGGTTCAGGCGCGTGACCTGACGGAAGCGGTTCACCTGATCGGAAAACGCCTCGTCGGAAGCGTCACCCGCATATTCCGACCACGCCACCTGAACGAAATCGAGATAGGGCAGGAGTTTTAACCACGCCAGTTCCGCTGACGAGGTGGCCGAGTATTGGCGCAGCCATTTCAGCCCGACGCGAATCCCGTCTGCGCGCAGTTGCACGATGGACTGCTTGACGCTGGCCATGGTCGAGGCGTCAAGCTGTGTGCCGTCGTCGGCAAAGGCGAGGGAGAGCGCGATATTCTGGCGGGGCAGACTGGCGAGCGCGGGGTGCGCGAGCGAAGCCGGAGAAATTTCAATCAGCGCGAGGCGTTTACCCAAAATGGAATCGAGTTTCAAATCCGCCAGATGGCTCATCAACACTTCATCGTAGTATTGATGCACCAGCGAGCGTTTTTCCATGATGCGCGACTGCAACTGCTGCGGATGGCTGAACTCGTACCCAAAAATTCTCTGGTCGCGTCCCACCAGAGCTTCGCGGCAGATGAAGGCGGGCAGATGCGCTTCAAGCGCCGGTTCGGGTTCCGGCTCTGGCGCGGGGCGCGCGGTGGCGGCGATTTGTGGTGGCGGCGCGACGACCTGCGGCGCAAGACGCTCCGGCGTGGGCGTATCCGCCGAAGACGCCTGTTCTGTGTGATTTCCGAATATTCCACGAAGAAAGCCTAACATATTGTCCTGCCTCTGTTGTTTTGCCGTTGTCGTGGATTGTTACTGCGGAAGCGGACAAAAGCAACCGTCTGGACGCAAGAAAATATGCACTCATCCAATGCCATGAAGATGGCGTGGAAATTCAGGCGTTATGATTCGTGGCTTCGTTGCCCGCTTTGTTGTCAGATTCGTTGCCCGATGCGTCGGTCGTTTCGTTCGCCGTCTGGTTGGCAACTTCGCTGTCGTGCGAGAGCGCCGCCGCTTCGTCAATCAATCGGGAGAGGCTCGCCCCGCGTTCCAGCGAATCGTCGTGGATGAAGTGGAGTTCGGGCAGGGTATGGATGCGGATGCGACGCCCCAGTTCGCGGCGCAAAAAACCGGCGGCGCGGGCAAGACCGGACTGGATTTCCGGCAAATGGGAAATATCCAGCGTGGTGAAAAACACCTTGGCATGGGCGTAATCCGGCGTGAGTTCAATGGCAGTGAGACTGATCATGCCCACGCGCGGGTCTTTTAATTCGCCACGAATAATCTCCGCCAGATCGCGGCGGATTTGTTCGGAGATGCGGTCTACGCGGGAAAAGTTTTTCATGGGGGGATTCCTTCAGGCAAGGTCAGACGCATTTTTGCGATTGCACGGGATTATATACAGGGCGGAATCGTAGACGACCCGGGAGCGCCGGCGGCATCAAAGGCGGGGTTGGTTCCGCACGGGAAATCTTAAAATCGCCGGCGGGGACGCCGGCGCTCCCAGGTGGTCAATCGCCACTCCTGCGCCCCCCCATCCCTCTCTCGCAAAGGGAGGGGATGGGGAAAAATCTTACAGGCTGCGCGCCACTTCCTGCACTTCGTAGATTTCCAGCAGGTCGCCTTCTTGCAGGTCGTTGTAATTTTTCAGCGACAACCCGCAATCGGTACCCGCCTTCACTTCCTTGACATCATCCTTGTAGTGCTTCAAGGAGGCGAGTTCGCCGTCCCATTGCACAACATGGTTACGCAGCAGGCGGACGCGGGAGGTGCGGCGGATGACGCCATCCTGCACCTGACAACCGGCGATGGCGCCGACCTTGGCAATGGTGAAGACCTGACGGATTTCCACTTGCCCGGTGATGATTTCGCGTTTTTCCGGCGACAACATGCCGGAGAGCGCGGCCTTGATTTCATCGACGGCATCGTAAATCACGTTGTAGTAGCGAATATCGACACTGAAACTTTCCGCCAGCTTGCGCGCGCCCGCGTCGGCGCGGATGTTGAACGCGATGATGACCGCCCCCGACGCCTGCGCCAGATTCACGTCGGATTCGCTGATGCCGCCGACCGCGCCGTGAATGACATTGACGCGCACTTCGTTGGTCGACAGTTTGGCGAGGGCGTGCGCCAGGGCTTCCTGCGAACCCTGTACGTCCGCCTTGATGATGAGCGGCAGACTTTTGACTTCGCCTTCGCCCATCTGGTCGAACATGTTTTCGAGCTTGGCGGCCTGTTGCTTGGCGAGCTTGACATCGCGGAACTTGCCTTGCCGAAAGAGCGCGATTTCGCGCGCCTTCTTTTCGTCCGCCAGCACAATGGCTTCTTCGCCCGCCGCCGGAACATCGGAAAGACCGAGAATTTCCACGGGAATGGAAGGTCCGGCTTCCTTGACGCTCTTGCCGTTCTCGTCGAGCATGGCGCGGATTTTGCCGAATACCTGCCCTGCCAGCAGCATGTCACCCTGTTTTAACGTGCCGGATTGCACCAGCATGGTCGCCACGGGGCCGCGCCCCTTGTCCAGACGGGCTTCAATGATCAGTCCCTTGGCGGGAACGGCCTTTGGCGCTTTTAATTCCAGCACTTCGGCTTGCAACAGTAATTGCTCCAGAAGACCATCAATATTGATGCCTTTTTTGGCGGAAACATGGACGAACGGCGAATCGCCGCCGTATTCTTCCGGCACCACGCCTTCGGCGACGAGTTCCTGCTTGACCCGTTCGGGATTGGCTTCGGGCTTGTCGATTTTGTTGACCGCCACCACGATGGGCACATTGGCGGCCTTGGCGTGGTGGATGGCTTCCTTGGTCTGCGGCATCACGCCGTCATCGGCGGCGACCACCAGAATCACGATGTCGGTGGCTTGCGCGCCGCGCGCGCGCATCGCGGTAAAGGCTTCGTGACCGGGGGTATCGAGGAAGGTGATCATGCCGCGGTCGGTTTCGACGTGGTAAGCGCCGATGTGCTGCGTAATGCCGCCCGCTTCGCCGGAAGCGACCTTGGCGCGACGGATGGAATCGAGCAAAGAGGTCTTGCCGTGGTCGACGTGCCCCATGACCGTGACCACCGGAGCGCGCGCCAGGGCGGGCACGTCGGCATGACTGCCCGCATCCGCTTCGACGAGGAAGGCGTCCGGGTCGTCCAGACGGGCGGCGACGGCGGTGTGACCCATTTCCTCGACGACAATCATCGCGGTTTCCTGATCGAGAATCTGGTTGATCGTCACCATCGACCCCATTTTCATCAGGGTCTTGATGACTTCGCTGGCTTTGACCGTCATCTTGTGCGCGAGGTCGGCAACGGAAATGGTTTCCGGCACATGCACTTCACGCACGATGGGTTCGGTCGGCGCCTGAAAGCTGCCTTCGCCGGTTTCGACACCACGATGCCCCGCGTTGCCGCCGCCCTTTTTGCCGTGGCGACCATCTTTCCAGCCTTCGCCGCCGGTATTGCCGCGCGTCCTGAGTCCTTTTTTCTTGCCGTCTCTGGTTTCCTTGCCCTTGACGCCCTTCTTTTCGCCTTCCGGCTTTTTGTGCAGGGTCTTGCCTTTTTCGGCGGGCTTGCCTTCTTCCACCTTGGTCGCGGCCTGGCGGGCGGCTTCGGCGGCTTTGGCAGCGACCTGTTTTTCTTCCGCTTCGCGGCGCAGGCGGATGAGTTCAGCCTGACGCTCCTGTTTTTCCTTGAATTCCCGTTCCTGACGTTCCAGCAATTCGCGGTGACGACGGTCTTCGTCGGCGCGCGCTTTCAGCTCCGCCTCATCCAGGAAGGAGTGTTTGACAATGGTTTTGCCCTTGCGTACTGGCGATTTTGCGGCTTCGGCTTCGCCTGCTGCGGGTTTGGTCGCGGCGGCGGCGGCGGCGGCGGGTTTGGCAGATTTGTTGGCAACCGCGTTGGCAGATTCGCCTGTTTTGGTTTTGGGTCTGGCGGCGTGTTTTTCCGCTGCGTCCGTCTTGGGGCTGGCGGCTTTTTTGTCCTTGTCCGCATGGGCTTCGGGCACGGCGGGCGGCGCATCCAGCGCGGTGATCTCCGCAACTTTTTCTTCTGCCCCGGCGACAACAACAGGGGGCGGCGGCGCGACGGGTTCCACCGCTTCAATGACGGTGACGGGCGCGGCAACCGGCGCTTCTTCGATAAGAGGGGTCACGGCAGGGCTGGCGGCAGGGGCGGCGACCGCTTCCGGCGCACGCTCTACGGGTTTAACCGCCGTCAGCGCCTCGTCCTTGACGGCGGCGCTTTGCTCGTCGCGTTTGACCAGCACCCGTTTCTTGCGGACTTCCACCTGCACGGTGCGGGCGCGACCGTGCGCGTCGGTGGCCTTGATTTCGGAAGTTTCCTTGCGTGTCAGGGTAATTTTGGTTTTGCCGCCGCCGTGCGAATTGTGCAAAAAAGCCAGCAATTTCGTCTTGTCCTGCTCGGTGAGGTCGTCACCCGCAGACTTGTTCTTGACGCCCGCCTTGACGAGCTGCTCTTGCAACAAATCGAGCGGCATTTTAAGTTCGTCAGCGAACTGGGAAAGATTTGTACTTGTCATGACATTTTCCCTTTACTCAAACCAGTGAGCGCGGGCCTTGAGAATCAGGGCCTTCGCCTTTTCTTCCTCCATCCCGGTGATTTCGACCAGCTCATCCACGGCCAGTTCCGCCAGTTCATCCCGTGTCTTGACGTTCTGCGCGAGCAGCGTGCCCGCCAGTTCGTTGTCCATCCCTTCGAGATTCAGGAGCGCCTCGTCGACTTCTTCCAGTTTTTCCTCGGCGACAATCGCCTCGGTGAGCAGGATGTTGCGTGCGCGGTTGCGCAATTCATTGATCAGTTCTTCGTCCAGACCTTCGATTTCCAGCATTTCCGCCAGCGGCACGTAGGCGATTTCTTCCAGCGCCGAGAAGCCTTCGCCAATCAACAGGTCGGCGAGTTCTTCGTCGATATCCAGTTTTTCGATGAACAACAGGCGGGTGTTGGCGGTTTCGGCTTCCTGCCGTTTTTCCGATTCTTCCCGCGTCATCAGGTTGATGGTCCACCCGGTCAGTTCCGACGCCAGACGCACGTTTTGCCCGCCTTTGCCGATGGCGGCAGCGAGATTGGCTTCTTCCACCACCACGTCCATGGCGTGTTTTTCTTCGTCGACCACGATGGAAGACACTTCCGCAGGCGCCAGCGCGCCGATGACGAATTGCGCCGGGTCAGCCGACCACAACACGATGTCGATGGGTTCCTCGGCGATTTCGTTCCGCACCGCCATGACGCGCGTGCCGCGCATCCCGACGCAAGTGCCAATGGGGTCGACACGCGCATCGTTCGACTTGACGGCGATTTTGGCGCGCATACCGGGGTCGCGGGCGCAGGCTTTGAGTTCCATCAGACCGTCTTCGATTTCCGGCACTTCCAGTTCAAACAGGCACATGATGAATTCCGGCGCGGTGCGCGAGAGCACAATTTGCGGCCCGCGCACGGTACGGTCGATTTTCAGCAAATAGGCTTTCACGCGGTCGCCAACGCGCAGATTTTCCTTCGGAATCATCTGGTCGCGCGGCAGCAGGGCTTCAATCTTGCCCGCTTCGACAATGGCGTTACCGCGCTCCATGCGCTTGATGGTGCCGGAAACGATGTGTTCCTTGCGTTCCAGAAAGTCATTCAAAATCTGTTCACGCTCGGCGTCACGGATTTTTTGCAGAATCACCTGCTTCGCCGCCTGCGCGCCGATACGCCCGAAGTCGATGGGTTCCAGGGTTTCTTCCAGATAATCGCCGACTTCTACCTCGGCGTCGTCCTGTCTGGCTTCGGAAAGCGGCGTCTGGGTGAATTCGTTCACATATTCCGAGTCGTCCACCACGAGCCAGCGGCGGAAAGATTCAAACTCGCCGGTATTGCGGTCAATCGTGACCCACACATCCGCCTCATCATCAATGCGTTTTTTGGTCGCCGATGCCAACGCCATTTCGAGCGCGCCGAACACCACGTCACGCGCCACATTTTTTTCCCGCGCCAGCGCGTCCACCAACAGCAAAATTTCACGACTCATCGCCAGACCTCCTATTGCCAGCGCCAGTCCGGTTGCCACCGAAATTGGGCGCCAAACGCGCTTTCGCGATATTTTCCAAATCAACCGCCAGTTCGCAGGCTTCGTTGCCATCAACTTGCAGCGCTACTTTTCCGTCAACAAAACCCCGAAGCCGCCCGCGATAATTGCGCTGCCCCCCAGCGAGGGGCACGCGCAGGGTAAGGCGAATCTCTTCGCCTGCGAAGCGTTCAAAGTCGGCAGCTTTTTTCAGGGGGCGGTCAAGACCGGGGGAGGAGACTTCCAGGCGGTCATAATCCACATTTTCGACTTCCAGCAGACGCGAAAGCTGGTGGGAAACCGTCGCGCAGTCCTCCACGTCAATGCCGCCCGCCTTGTCTTGCTTGTCGATGAAAACGCGCAGCAAACCTCTGGCGGCGAACTCCGTATCCACGAGTTCGTAGCCCAGACCGACCACCGTTTTTTCCAGCAGATTGTGTAAATCCATAGCCAAAAATAAAAAATGGGCATAAAGCCCACTCCCGAAAAAAAGCCGCATGACCATTCAAAAAATGGTCACCGACGGAACAAACCGCAGAATTATAACGACTTTTTTCTTTTTCGGCAATCGAAAGGGCGGCTCAGCCAGGGCAATCGCACTATAAGCGCCCGAAATCTGGCATGGAATGTGTTTGGTGTGAATTTTTTTGCGAGGTTCTCACATGTTTCCCGATCCTCAGCCCTGTTTTGCGCAGATATGGGTGAGCAGCCGTATCGACCGGATTGAGGAGAAGCGCCGCTTCATGGGACTCAAGAGTCTGGCGCTGGTTGAAGCGGTACGGGAGACAGGTGACAAAACCAGTACGGAACGTCGTTGTTTCCTGAGTTCCTTGTCGCCTGACGCAAAACTGATCGGACACCGATGGCTCGGTGGCGTTCCAGTTCAAACACTGCGGTCAAATGGTCTTCGCCCCCGGCATCGACGAAGCGGCATTGATGGACGCCGCCGGGCTCAACCCCGAATTCGGCGAAGTCACCATGAAACCGGAAGCCGAAACCGAACTCACAGGCGACGACGCGGTAAAAATGCAAAAACTGCTGGAGAAGTGATGAGGTAGGGTAATCAGGTTTGACAAGCGCGACTTCTGTGCATACGATTGTACACATGAGTATCGAATTTGACCCGTTAAAGGCGCAAGCAAACCTGAAAAAACATGGCATCCGCTTCGAAGAAGCGGCTACCTGTCTTCTCGATCCGCTGGCGTTGGTGCAAGAAGACGGGGATGTGGAAGGCGAACAACGTTGGGTACTCGTGGGGATGAGCAATACGGGACGATTGCTGACCGTGGTTTATACCTTGAGAGGCGATATGCCCCGTTTAATCTCGGCTCGCAAAGCCACGAAGAAAGAGGAAAAGAGCTATGCGTGAAGAATACGATTTTTCCAATGCCAAACGCGCGCGCGACGTGCCGCACCTTGCCCGTCTGCAAGAAGAAATGGCAGGCAAATCCCGCATTACCATTCGGGTTGATAACCGAGTGCTGGCGGCGTTCAAGGCGCGAGCGGAATTAACGGGTGGCAATTACCAGACCTTGATGAACGAGGCGCTCTCGCAATTTACGCAAGGTCTGACACTTGAAGATGTGGTGCGTGACACGATTCGTGAGGAACTCCACGCCGCATAGCGCGAGATGGTGTTATTTCTCCGTATTCAACCAATGCGCCAGCCCCTGCACATTTAACCCGATATCCATGCCCAACACCTCTGCCAGCGCCGCGTCGTCCAGCGGGCTGCCGTGCGCGCGCGCCTCGCTGAACAGGTAATCGGTCAGCGCCCGTTGCAGCCGCGCTGCGGCTTCTTCCCCGACATATTCCCGACGCGCCAGCGTCACGATGTCATCGAGGCGGCGGAGCAGGTCGGTGAGGGTTTGGGCGACGTTCTCCACCCGTCCGTAATGCGGCAGATACAGCGCCGTGGGATTTAACACGCGCAGATGTTCGATGGAGGCACGCATGGCTTCCGGGTCGAACTGGCTGGGCGTGGTCGCCGGGACGATGAAGCGACGTTCGCCAACATCCAGCGCGGCATACGCCAGACCGCAGGCGTCGCCGGTAAAAATGCCGCCGCTTTTGCCGTCGAGTATGCAGATGTGATGCAGCGCGTGCCCCGGCGTGTCGAAACAGCGCAGCGACCGCCCCGCCAGTGTCACAACATCGCCATCCTCTGCCGCGATGATGCGGTGGGCGGCGATGGGCGCGATTTCGCCATACACCTTCCGCATATACGCTTCGCCATAGACGGCGGCAGCGCCCGCAACCAGTTTGCTCGGATCGACCATGTGGCGCGCGCCGCGTGGATGCACGACCAGCCTGGCATCGGGAAAACGCCGCATCATCACGCCCGCGCCGCCCGCGTGGTCGAGGTGGACGTGGGTGAGGATGACGTAATCTACCGCGCAAACGTCCAACCCCAGCGTTTGCAACGCTGCCAGCGCATTAGGCAGGGAACTGGCGACGCCCGTGTCGACAAACGCCGCCCGCCCGTCTTCCACGATGAGGTGAATGGCGGCAAGTCCGGGTTTGAGATAGGCGGCATCGAAGACGTAAATACCGTCGCCGCAGGTGTGCAGATTCAACATAGCGCTTCCAATATCAGTTGATGTTGCCCGAACACGCCTGCGCGACGGTCGGCGAAATAGTGTTCCAGCGCGAGGCGCACGGTGCGAAACGCCAGTTGCGACCAGGGGATTTGCTCTTCGACAAAGAGCGCGGTTTCCAGACTTTCCTCGCCCGGCGCGTGTTTTCCGCCCGCGAGGGCGCCGCGATAAAAAACATGCACCTGATCAATTTGCGGCACATCAATCAGCGCGAACAGGCGCGAGTGTTCGACGTGGGCGCAGGCTTCTTCCAGTGTTTCCCGCGCCGCTGCCGCTTGCGTGCTCTCGCCGTTTTCCATGAAACCGGCGGGTAGCGTCCAGCATCCGGCGCGCGGTTCGATGGCGCGGCGACAGAGCAGGACGCGCCCCTGCCATTCGACAATCGCGCCCAACACCAGTCGCGGGTTTTCGTAATGAATGTGACCGCAGGCATCGCAGACATGGCGCAACCGATTGTCGCCCGCCGGAACACGCTGACGGACGGGCTTGCCGCATTGGGAACAGAAGTAAATCATGAGGGGAGTGTATCAGGAGGCAGAGGACAGGGGGCAGGTGACAGAAAGATGTACAGGGCTGGCGCATCAAATTTAGAGCATCAAAAATCCACTCCCTCAGCCCCTGTGATTTCTCGTAGGTCGGGTTAAGCGAAGCGCAACCCGACGGTTGTAAATCGGCGCGAAGCGCCGCAAGAATAACAATCGCCGCAAATGGGGGAGCGGCGTTCAGACCGATTGTTCACACAACCGTCGGGTTCAACTTCGCTTACCCAACCTGCGAGAAACTCAAGGGGCAATCTTCGTCAAAAATCTGGAATGTGGGTAATCCTCAACCCACAAGGGGCGAGGGGTGATGTTTGACACCCGCCCTGCGGTTGATGATTACGAAATATCCTTGTATTTGCTCAACAAATCCTTCGCGGGCAGCCCTTTGTCGTAGCGGAAGCCTTGTACGAGGTGGCAGCCTTCGCGGCGGAGGAAGTTTTCCTGTTCTTCGCGTTCGACGCCTTCGGCGACGACTTCCAGACCCAGTGAGCCGGAAAGCGCGATGATGGCGCGGGTGATGGCTTCGTCGTTCGCGTCTTGACCGATGTCGCGGATGAAAGAATAGTCGATTTTGAGGCGATGCACCGGCAGGCGTTTCAGGTAGCCAAACGAGGAGTAGCCGGTGCCGAAGTCATCGACCGCCAGATAGACGCCCATGCCCTCCAGGGCGTTCAGAATTTCCAGCGCGCGTCCGGTCTGGCGCATGAGCATGGATTCGGTGACTTCCAGTTCCAGTTGTTGCGGTTTCAGACCGCTGATTTCAAGTTGCTGTTGCACCAGACTCACAAGGTCGGTGCGCTCAAGCTGCTGCACCGAAAGATTGACGGCGATGCGCGGCACATGCAAACCCTTTTTCTGCCATGCCACCATCTGGCGACAGGCTTCCTGCAATACCCATGCGCCGATGTCGCTGATGATGCCGATGTCTTCGGCAATGTGAATGAAACGATCCGGCATCACCAGCCCCAGGCCGGGATTCTGCCAGCGCACCAGGGCTTCCACGCCGATCAGATGTCCGGTCAAAAGATTGATCTGGGGCTGGTAGTGCAGCACCAGTTCGCCACGGCTGACAGCGCTACGCAGCCCGTTTTCCAGCGCCAGACGCTCACGCGCGCCAACGCTCAAACCGCTTTCAAAAAACTGATAGGTGTTACGCCCCAGATCCTTCGCCTTGAACATCGCCAGCTCGGCGTATTTCGTCAGAATGTCGGCGCTGCTGCCGTCTTGCGGGAAGATGCTGATGCCGACGCTGGCGGTGATGTAAATTTCCTGATCCTGCAAAATCAGCGGTTTGGTAAACAGCGCCATGATTTTGTCCGCCACGATGGTCACGTTCGCCATGTTGGCGTTTTCTTCCAGCAGAATCATGAATTCGTCGCCGTTCAGACGGGCGAGGGTATCGCTGTCGCGCAGCAGGGTTCCCACGGAACGCGCCACGACTTGCAGGAGCGCGTCACCCACCTGATACCCCAGCGTGTCGTTGACATGTTTGAAACGGTCCAGGTCAATAAACAGCAATGCCAGTTGCTGTTGGTCGCGGCGGGCGCGTTCCAGCGCGTGTTCCAGCCTGTCCTGCAAAAGCGTGCGATTGGGCAAGCCGGTGGTCGCGTCATGGTAGGCGAGAAAATCCAGATTCGCCTGGTCACGCTTCGCCTTGGAAAGGTCACGGATAATCCCCCACCAACCGTCGAACTCGTCCTGATCGTCAAAGGATGAGTAAAGCTGCAACTCAATGGGGAAAGCGTTGCCATCCTTTTTGATGTGTTCTTTTTCATAGAGCTTGCAGGTTCCATGCTCCCGAACGTCCTGCTCAATGCGCGCGTCTTCCGCGTGGTACTTGGGCGGCGTGATGTCGCGCGGCGTCAGACGCCAGAGTTCTTCTTCGGTATAGCCCAGAGATTCCCGAAAAACGCGATTGCATTCGACGAAACGACCGTTCCTGCTGAGGCGGGTGTAACCATCCATCATGCTCTCGTACAGCGCGCGGTAACGCTGATTGTCTTTGCGGATGCGCTCTTCCACCTTCCGCTGGGCGCTCCTGTCACCCAGCATGACGATAAAATGCCGCTTGTCTTCAAGATCAAAGGTCTTCGCCGTCAGGTACAGATAGTGAAGCGTCTGGTTGCGATCCAGAAGCTCCGCCGGAAAATTCAGGGTTTCGCCCTTTTCGCGCATCTGCGCGATAAAGTCATAGCGCTGTTCCTGATTATGCCAAATGCGTTGACTATCTACCGTGGAACCCATGATTTCGCCACGCGACCACCCCATCAACTGCTCCAGCGTGCGATTGACATCAATAATGACGTCCTCGCTGACGTCATCTCCCAATTTGATGATGCACGCCGCCGTCGGAAAATTGTAGAAAGCTGCCTCGACGTACTGACTGATACGTCGATGCTTTTCATCCCGCTGCCGGTAGCGCATACAGCAAACCAGGCACAGCGGAACCATACAAACGAGGGCAAGCAGAAGAATGCTATTCATATTGTTACTTTCCTGCGCTAGCCACTGCCACCAGCCCAGGTCAGCACGCGAATGTCAACGTGTAGCTGTGTAGCTGTGTAGCTGTGTAGCTGTGTAGCTGTGTAGCTGTGTAGCTGTGTAGCTGTGTAGCTGTGTAGCTGTGTAGCGCATTGTCATATATTGAGGACGAAACAGGAAAAATGAATTTTTACAAAGTCATACGTAGTATGAGGGAATCAGCCCCGAAACGCCAGTTTTTTTACTTTTGGTGACTTGCTTGTTACGCCTGCCTACTTGCGTTGCAGCAGATACTCAAACACCCCGCCCGTCTCGCTGTGCGCGAGGAGCGCGTTGCCGGTCTGGCGGGCGAACGCCTGCATATCTTTCAACGAACCGGGGTCGGTGGCGAGAATCTTCAACGTCTGTCCGCTCATCATGGCAGCCAGCGCCTTTTTGGTGCGAAGAATGGGCAGGGGGCAATTCAAGCCTCGCACATCGAGTTCCTGGTCGAAATTCATCGTAAAACTAACTCCGGTTTCAGATTGATGACAAACCCGCCCCTACGAAACCTGCATAGGCAGGTAGTTCATCGTAGACAATGCGGTTATTAATCCGGCAATCAAATACACCATATGCTGCCACAGACTGTAGGTTGGGTAAGCCGCAGGAAGAACCCGACATTGGCGATTCATCGCGCGCAACCTGCCGGATACCGGGCGGATGCCCAGATTGACGGATCAGTGTCGGGTTCAACTAGTATATTATAAAATATAAATAGTCGTATAAATATTATTTTGCTATGATTCCTCCTGATACAAGCGGACGGGAGGAAAGAAATGGCGCCACGATACCGGGTGACACTTACGCAGCCAGAGCGAGCTGATCTTGAAAAGCTATCGACGACGGGAGCGCATGCAGCAAAGACCGTGCTCTATGCCCGTGCGCTGCTTCTTTTAGACGCAGGCGACTGGGGGCGGAAATGGCAAGTATCTGATGTTGCAGAAGCCTTGGGAATGGTTCCGAGGACACTCGAACGTCTCAAGCGGCGATTTGTCGAAGAAGGGCTTGAAGCATCCCTTCAACGCAAGAAACGGGAAACGCCCCCGCGCAAGGTGATCTTTGATGGCGCGTTTGAGGCCAAACTGTTGGCGGTCGCGTGTTCTGCGGCACCGGAAGGGCGGACGCGTTGGACGGTACGGTTACTGGCCGAAAAACTGGTGGAACTGAACATTGTTCCGTCCGTATCAGCAATGACGGTGTGCAACACGCTAAAAAAAACGAACTTCGACCTCACCTGCACAAGTACTGGAAGATCCCGCCAGATGGCGATGCAGGGTTCGTAGCCGCCATGGAGGACGTACTGGACGTGTATCACCGTCCGTATACGTCAAGATTACCCCGTGGTCTGCATGGACGAATCGAGCAAGCAGCTCATTGGAGAGGTGAGAACCCCGATTTCTTGCGCGCCGGGACACCCTGAACTTGTCGATGATGAGTATATCCGTCATGGCGTAGCCGAAATCTTCATGGCCGTTGAACCCTTAGCCGGGCGGCGTCATGTCGCCATAACGGAACACAGGACGCGCGTCGACTGGGCAAATTTTGTTAAGGGAATGCTCGAAGACCACTACCCCACCGCGAAAAAGGTGGTGCTGGTCATGGATAACCTCAACACGCACTCAATCGCCTCGCTCTACCAAGCGTTCTCGCCGGAAGTGGCGCGGCGTTTGGCGAACCGACTTGAAATACACCATACGCCCAAGCATGGAAGTTGGTTAAACATTGCCGAAATTGAGTTGAGCGCACTCAAGCGACAGTGTCTGGCTGACAGAATTCCTACGTTCGACTCATGGCTGCTGCTACTGCCGCATGGGAACACGATAGAAACAACAGGGGGGCAAAGGTCAAATGGCAGTTCTCCACCGACGATGCCCGAATAAAATTACGAAGACTTTATCCGAATGTTTAGTGTTTACTATGTACTAGTGTGACGTTCATGAATAAGCCTTGATTAATATAAATGTGCTAATCGTTTGTTTTCATGGTAACTTTTCAAAAAACATTAGGCGTATATATAAAACTTATTTAATGAACTCAACACTAGTCTGCCAGCAAGACATCGCAAGGTAAACCATCCTTGAACACAACGCTTACGGTTGCATCTGACCAGTCTGACAAGGACAAGTCCACATTGAACGTGCCAAGATCCTCCGTGAACGAAAAACCATCAAGGATCAGATCGCCTTGGCCCTTAACAGGATGTTGATTTTCCCATCCTCACCTTCGCTTATCGCCTTCGTGGGGCGAAGAAAAAAGTCTGTCGGAAGGCTTGTCTGGTCTGGAAGGTGAATTCCAGGCTGTTTTTAAGCGTTTTTCAC
>BNUD01000016.1 GCA_025997095.1 Betaproteobacteria bacterium
CCGTACTGATCCGGCTGTTTCGCTGGCTGCCGAATATTCAGAAGGTTTTTGCCGATGGCGGCTACACCGGCAAATTGATCGGCTGGACAGCGGACATGTTTGCCGCAACGCTGGAAATCGTCAAACGGAGCGATACCGGAAAGTTCATCGTCTTGCCCAAACGATGGATCGTTGAAAGAACCTTCGCCTGGCTGACGCTCTACCGTCGCCTCAATCGTGATTATGAAGTCATCCCCCAACAGTCCGAGTCCATGATACAACTCGCCATGATCCGCTTGCTCGTCAAGCGACTTGCTGATTTTTAAAACAGCTTCTTAGAAGCGAGACGCGAAGACGAGCCGAAGACAGTGCGATTGCACGGCGAGGCGAAGTCGACAAAGTATCGCTTCTAATGCGAATCGGAATTATCTATTCATTTTCCCATTCACACCATGCCCTCACATGCCGACGCTATTCGCTCGTATCTTGCCAATGGCACACAGACTTCGCGCCAACTTGTTGAAAAAATCGGGGTAAGTCGGCCAACTTTGTCGCGGGCGCTTGCCCGTCTGGGGGATGCCATTGTTCGCATTGGCGCAGGACCATCTATTCAGTATGCACTGCGTGATCATGGGCGAGGGCTACCCGACATTCCGATTTATCAGGTGGAGGGTACGGGGCAAATCCGGCGCATGGAGATCTTGATTCCGGTGCGTCCCGAAGGTTTTGTGATGCGTTGGTATGATGGCTAACCCGTCATAGCGACGGTTTGCCCTGGTGGTTGCTCGACATGCGACCACAAGGCTATCTCGGCAGTTTTTTTGCCACTCGCTATGCAGGTGAGCTTGGTTTGCCTGCACGCATTACCGAGTGGTCAGATACCCATGCCCTCTTGGCGTTGCTCGCACGGGGGCATGATACGGTGGGCAATCTTCTGTTGGGCGATGTTGCCCGCGCGCGTTTTCTCGCCAGTCCAGAACCCGCGCCTGATTTGCTGACGGATGAGGACTATGTGCGTCTGGCGCGGGAAGTTGCCAGCGGTGAGCCGCCCGGTTCGTCTGCCGGGGGGGGAACAGCCGAAATTTACTGCAATGACTACGACATCCACGACATCGGCTGGCATTTTGCAGGTCATTGTGAAGTTCAGCGAGGCGGAACAGAATTCCGTCAGCGAACGCTGGCGGGATTTATTACTCGCGGAACATCTTGCGCTGACGACGCTGCGCGAAGCCAATATCCCGGCAGCCAAAACAAAGATCATTGACCACGGCGGACAGCGCTTTCTCGAAGTCGAACGCTTTGATCGCATCGGTACTTTGGGGCGACGGGCACTGTTTTCCCTGTCTGCGCTGGATGCCGAATTTGTTGGCTCTGGTACCAACAACTGGTCGGACATTACCCGTCGCCTTGCGGCGGACGGTCACATCCTCGCCTGCGCGGCAGAGGGTGCTGACCTCTTGTGGGCGTTTGGTGCCCTGATTGCCAACACGGACATGCATAATGGCAATCTGTCATTCATGGGTGAAGGGCGTCCTTATGAGCTTGCGCCCGCCTACGACATGACGCCGATGGCTTTCGCGCCCCGCAGTGGTGGCGGACTGCCGGATACCGTCAGCGAGGCGACACTATATGCCAGTGTTGCCAATGAAACATGGCGACGCGCCGCCGCCCTCGCGCAGTCCTTCCTTGTCAAAATACAGACAGAGCGCAGATTCAGTTCACGGTTTCAAGCGTGTATCCACGCGCTGGAACGGCATATCGAAACGGCTTGCGCAAAGATCAGGGATCAGATGTCAGGGATCAAAGGCGATGGGCAGGGCAGGGCGCATGAATGCCGAGGAGATGTTTTGTAACGACGAAGCCGCTCGAATCACGTTTACCCACATTCCAGATTTTTGACGAAGATCGTCCCTTTAGTTTCTCGTAGGGTGGGTAAGCGAAGCGTAACCCAACACTGATCCGTCAATCTGGTCATCCGTCCGGTATCTGGCAGATTACGCGCGATGAATCGCCAATGTCGGGTTGCGCCTACGGCTTACCCAACCTACAGCCTGTGGCAGCATATGGCGTGTTTGATTGCCGGATTAATGTGTTGACACACCACCGCCAAGAATCGACAAATTGGCTGCGGCGCGCGATGAACCGCCAAGTGGTGGAATGATGAAGCGCATTCCACCCACAACTTCTAACCCTTCATCCCCGCCTGAACGCCAACACCCTCGACACCGCGCGTTGGCAGCGTTCACCGCGTTGGTTCAGGTTTCAACTTCGCCCGGCGGCTCCATCAACTCTGCGGGCGTGACTTCCAGAGCTTCCGCCAGTTTGTAGATATTCAACAGCGCGAGATTGCGCTGTCCCCGTTCTATCCCTCCCAGATAGCTACGCGCCAGCCCGCTTTCCAGCGCCAGTCGTTCTTGCGACCACTCGCGGCGTTTTCTGATTTCAACCAGACGTAATCCAAACAGGATTTTCGGGTCGGTCGGCATTTTTTCCTCCATGAAAGGAAAAGATGCTAGGTGCACTCCCACTATCAGACCACGCTCTATGAAGACACGCACTATGAGTGACAAATCAAATGGGATGCTTTATTGTGGACACTATGGGTGACATTTTTACCCCCATGCATCAAGATGTGCAGGTGTCAGGTGCGGGTGGCTTGGCATATTTTTTCAGCAATTTCAGGAGCAAATATGGGACAGTTTGTGCAAAATTCCTTGATTTCAGGGGAAAGTATTGAGGCTGAAGCGACGATTCCCTGGTTGAGTCAGTTTTGGTATTTTGTGTTCGCGGTGGTCACGATTCCGACGGTTGTGTTGCCGATTATTTTTATCCTTCTCGCCATCATCAACGTGCTGACGACAGAACTGGCGGTGACGAACAAGAAGGTAATCGGTAAAGCCGGTTTCATTCGCCGCGTGTCCATTGATATGCCGTTATCAAAACTGGAATCCATTAACATCGACCAGGGCGTTATCGGGCGGATTTTTAATTTTGGCAGCGTCAGTGTGCGCGGCATCGGCGGCAATAATGTGGGCATTCCCTACATCAACGCGCCGATGAATTTCCGTCGGGTCGTGATGGACTTGATGGATCGCAATCAAGCCAAAAGCAGTTGATTTTTTCGGGCGTCATCCCCGCCGGAACGCCAGCACCCTCGACACCGCGCGTTGGCAGAGTTCGTCGCGCTGGTTTACGGTGTCGCTCTGAATGGTGACGATGCCCCGGTCGGGTTTGGAGCGTGAGGGGGTGATGTCGAGAATTGTGCTGACAACATGCAGCACGTCGCCCGGTCGGGTGGGTTGTGACCATGCAACATCCGACCCCGCGCCGATGAGTCCGCCCGCAATCGGGACGCTCTCTACGAACAGGCGCATCGTAATCGCGCAGGTGTGCCAGCCGCTGGCGGCGAGGCCTTGAAAGAAGGTGTCGCGGGCGGCTTCTTCGTCCAGATGGAAAGGTTGCGGGTCGTATTGCCTGGCGAATGTCTTGATTTCGTCGGCTTCGAGCGTGTATTCGCCGCTTTTGAAAACATCGCCGGGGTTCAGGTCTTCGAGATGGAGTTTTTCAGTCATGGTCGTCAGGGGGTGAGGGTGATAAAAATTACGAAAACGCCCAGGTTTTCAGGGCGAGCCAGATTTTACGGGCGGGCGGCAGACTGATGCGTTGGTGCAGCACCTGAAAATGATCCGCCCGGATTTCTTGCAGCAGGGCGCGGTAGATGGCGGCCATGATGAGTCCGGGGCGTTGGGATTTGCGGTCGATGGCGGGCAGTTGCGCGAATGCCTGTTCGTAATAGCGTTCGGCGCGCTGATACTGGAATTGCATCAGGGCGACGAAATTTTCTGAATAGCGGCGGTTCAAAAGGTCGGCGGCGGGCACGTCAAATTGTTGCAATTCGGCGGTGGGCAGATAAATGCGCCCCCTGCGGGCGTCTTCGCCCACGTCGCGGATGATGTTGGTCAGTTGAAACGCCATGCCCAAATCGTTGGCATAGGCGAGGGTGCGTTCATCCTGAAACCCGAAAATTTCGGCGGAGAGCAGCCCTACGACGCTGGCAACGCGGTAGCAGTAACGTTCAAGCGATTCAAAATCCGGGTAGCGCGCCTGTTGCAAATCCATTTCCATGCCGTCGATGATGTCCAGCAGATGCCTGGCGGGCAGTTTGAAATTTTTTCCGGCGGCAGCCAGCGCCAGCCCGACCGGATGTTGGGGCGTGCCGTGCTCGATGCGGTCGACTTCTTCGCGCCACCACGCCAGTTTGATGGCGGCGAGATGTGCATCCGTGCATTCGTCAACGATGTCGTCGACTTCCCGACAAAAAGCGTACAGCGCCATGATGGCGGTCTTGCGCGCGCGCGGCAGACACAAAAAACCCGGATAAAAACTGGAACCGCTGGCGGCGGTTTTTTGCTGGCAATAATCGTTGGGGGTCATGGAACAGAATGGGGAGAGAGTGGAATTTTCAGGCTCACATTGTAAGGGCACGCCGCGCCATGATGCACCAGTCCAGTACACCCAGCGTCGGGCGGCGGCGGAAAACGTCATAATCCGCCTGTTCGATTTTTTCCAGAATCCGCAGCCCGCCCTGCACGGTGAGGCGGATTTCCCATCCCAAACGCCCCGGCAGGCTGTGCGTGAGCGGTGCGCCAGACATCATCAGGGCGCGGGTGCGTTCGACCTGAAAACCCAGCAGGTCGCGCCATTTTGGGGTGACGCGGGCAGCGGCGATGTCGTCTTCGGCAACGCCAAAACGCTGCAAATCCTCCTGCGGCAGATAGACACGTGCCTTTTGCCAGTCGACGGCGACATCCTGCCAAAAATTGATGAGTTGCAAGGCAGAGCAAATGGCGTCCGATTGCAGATCGGCGGCGGCAGTCGGCGTGCCGCACAAGCGCAGCACCAGCCGCCCGACCGGATTGGCGGAACGGCGGCAGTAATCGAGCAATTGCGGGTAATCGGCGTAACGCTTCTGGCGTACATCCTGCGCGAAGGCGTCGAGCAGGTCGTGAAAGCAGGCATAGGGCAGCCTGTGCTGCCAAATGACCGGCGCCAGGCGTTGAAACAGGGGATGTTCGTCTGCCGCGTGGGGGGCATTCGCCTCGATCCGGTCGAGCGCCGCATCGAAATCCGCCAGCGCGTGCAAGCGTTCATCGGTGCTCGCGTCGCCCTCGTCGGCCAGATCATCCGCCGCCCGCGCAAACTGATAAATCGCCGCAATGGGCGCGCGCAACGCCTTGGGCAGCAGCAAGGAAGCGACGGGGAAATTTTCGTAATGGTCGACAGGCATGAAAAAATACAGGTTTGAACAGCCTGACAGTATACGAGTTCTCCATTAAAATGGCGGGCTTGCGCGGGTGGCGGAATGGGTAGACGCACCAGATTTAGGTTCTGGCGCCGCAAGGTGTGGGGGTTCGAGTCCCCCCTCGCGCACCACGGGGTTGCATGGATGGCAGGTGAGGGGGCTGTTGCGAATCGGAATTACGTCCGAAACTCTCCCGCCAGCGCCTGCCGGACGGCGTTTTCGGCGTCATTGCGTTTTGCCCAGCTATCCTGGGGAATTTTGCCGAACAGGATGTGCTCGTCAGGCCACGACACCATCGCTTCAATCGAGGTTTTTTCATCCTTGTCCTTGACAAACAAAGACCATGTGCCGTGGTTGCAGCGGGCGACATCGAGAAAGACCTTTTGCCCCGTATCGCTCGTGCCAATCGGTGAGGCGTTGTAGGTGTGACTCATCTGGAGTCGTTCTTCACGACCAGCGGCAGAGAGCGCATTCACCAGCATGTTGATGTGATCAATCGTTTTCATGGGAACCTCTTTGTTCAGGGCGGGGAAAATAACAGCCTGACTGCTGCGACCGGGTGCCATTTTCTCACCAAAATTCGCCGACCACCAATCCCCGTCGCGCGGGTTTGGCAGGGCATTTTTTCCGCCAACACCGCATCACTACGGAGTGCGCCGGGAGCGCATCCATTTTCTTTTTTTACAAAACAGTTTCTGCGATGGCTTCCCCCAGCGCCTCGCCATTCGCTCCGAAACGCCTTTCTTGCATCCTGAAATGCCCGTCCCGATGCGCGAGCAGCAGGGTTGAGGCGCGGGTGCCGTAGTCAGGAGAGGCGATAAAAATGGCGGAGAGCATTCGTTCTGCGGCGAGGGGGATGCCGGTTTGGGGCAGAGACGCATCAGGGGCGAGGCTGCGGTCGGCGAGGAACTGGAAGAACGCTTCCGACGCGGGGAGGGCGTTGAGCGCGGCGGTGAAGGCTTGTTTGGCGCGGGTGACTTTCATCCACGGGGTGTCCAGGCGGTGATTGGAGAGTCCGTAGATACCGGGGCGCAGGGGTTCGGCGTGAACCTCGTTGCGGTTGGAGGTGTAATAAAGTTCCTGCCGATTGCCGAGGAGCAGGTTAAAACCATCGTAGGATTCTGGTTCTAAATTCTCAATAAATTCATATGGTTGTAGAGTGTTCTTCAAGTAATCTGTAATGAGTTGTCCGCGCGATTTTGCGCCTGCTTGCGGCGGTAATCCCTGACGCACATTGGTGACGGCGGCGAAGCGTCCATCGGCATGGCAGGCGAGCCAGCCGCCCCCGGCTGCCAAATCGCGTCCGCCGATGATGTCGGGCGCGTCTTGCCACGGGGCTAAGGGCAGGGTGGGGCGGCGGTAGAATTCATCGCGGTTGGCGGCGAGGACCAGCGGGTAATCGGCGTGCATCTGCCAGGCGAACAGAATCAGACACATGGGTTAGTATTCCATGAATAAAAGTTTAATAAAATCAATTTATTAGACGCTGTTCTTAAAGTGACTTATCAACCTGAATAAACGGGTGTGGCTTGCACGCTTGCGCCATCGTTGCCGCCTTGGCGCAGGTCGGCGGCGGCGGCATCCAGCACGACGGCGAGCGCGGCGTAGTTGCCGGTCGGGTCGGGGGCGGCGGCGGTGATGACTTTGCCTGCCGCCTGGTCGGGGCTGGCGGGGGAATGCAGGTCTTCGCCTGACATGAGCGGTTGTTGGCTCGCAAGGCGGTAGAGGTGGCGTTTGACCTGCCCCAGATATTGCGAGCGGGCGACGATTTCCTGACCGGGGTAGCAACCTTTGGTGAAGCTGACGCCGCCCATTTTTTCAAAATCCATCATCTGCGGCACGAAGGCTTCGCTGGTGGCGCGGGTAATCCACGGCAGCGCCGCCTGGATGTCCAGCCATTCCCAAACTGCTTGGCTGGCGGGTTGAATTTGGGTTGACAGTTGTTCTCTGAAATCGCGCAGGGATTTTTGCGGCGCAAAGAGGATGAAGCGACCATCCGGCAGACGGATGATGCTGGTTTCGTTGAGCGTGGCAACGCTCAAAGGTGTTTTCGGCACGGGTAGATTGAGGGCGGTCAGGGCATCGGCGGCGTTTGCGCCGGATAAGCCGAGTTGCCCCTGAGCATCCGCCGCGTCCTGCGCGACGGACAGGCTGGTCAGCTTGACCCGTGAGCGCAGCACGTACATTTGCAATCGTTTGATGAAGCCCGGTAGCAATTCAAGAGGCAACAGCAGATGAAAAACATCGTCAGACACGGGATACAGAATGAAGTTCGCAATCATGCGCCCCTTGGCGGTACACCAGGCGGACAGTTGCGCCTGACCGACTTGCAGGGATTTCACGTCACTGGTGAACTGGTTGTGCAGAAAGGTGCGAGCGTCCGCGCCACTGATTTCGAGACTGGCGAGATTGAGCGTGGTTGCGAAGGGCACGCCTGTAGCGGTCTGCTGGATTTCCTGTTCGAGGGGATGGGGGTCGGGATGATTCATCATGATGTCGGGCTGAAAAAAATTACAGGCAGCGATATTACCGCAGAGCGGACTCACCCACACACCTGATCCTGAGGATTATCCGCAATTCCAAATGGATGCCCGTAGGTTGGAAAAGCCGGTGAACGGCGCTTTCCGGGAGCGATGGCGTCCTCGCCATCGTACGACGGCGAGACGCCGTCGCTCCCAAAGGACGCTTGCCCGGCAAAAACCCGTTGTGCTGCACTGAACCGTTCAATGTCGGGCTGCGCCTGCGGCTTACCCAACCTGCGAGAAACTACGCTCCTCGCAATGACGCGGTTTTTGGGCATTCACGGGGGTTTGGGGAGCGTAGGTGGGCACGTTTCATGTGCCCGACATCAGCCTTGTAGGTTGGGTAAGCCGCAGGCGCAACCCGACATTGGCGATTCATCGCGCGCAACCTGCCAGATACCGGGCGGATGACCAGATTGACGGATCAGTGTCGGGTTACGCCGTTGGCTTACCAAACCTGCAAGCCGCCTTGAAAAACCGTTCACCATGTCTCCGAACACCTGTCTACGATGTGTCCGGTCTGTACACTCCGAGGGGGGAGGGAGTGAAACGGCTATGTTTTCCGCGCGTCAGGCTCTAAGAAGCTGTTTTAGAAATTGGCACGAAAAATGCTGTAGAGGGACATTACAGTTGATGTGGAGAAGATAATGTACCCAAGCGATCTGACAGAAGCGGAATGGAAGTGTTTGGCGCCCTATCTGGTCAAGCCCTTGCCGACGGAACGTCGGCGAGGGCGTCCGCCGAAACAGGACTTTCATGCCGTCGTGAATGGCATGATGTACGTGGTCAAGACAGGGTGCCAGTGGCGGATGTTGCCGAAGGATTTTCCGCCCTGGCAAACCGTGTATGGATGCTTCCGACGCTGGCGACTGGAGGGACGTTGGGCGCGCGCCATGAACGCCCTGCGTGCAGCCGCGCGGCAGAAGGCGGGAAAACATCGGGAACCTTCGGTCGCCATCATTGACTCACGTTCCATCAAGAGTGCCGGAAAAGGGGGCAGCGCGGTTATGACGCAGGCAAGAAAACCAAGGGGCGAAAGCAGCATATCGCGGTAGATACGATGGGATTTATACTTGCCGTCGTCGTCCACTCAGCCAGTATTCAGGATCGTATTGGCGCTCGCGCCTTACTGATCCGGCTGTTTCGCTGGCTGCCGAATATTCAGAAGGTTTTTGCCGATGGCGGCTATACCGGCAAATTAATCGACTGGACAGCGGACATGTTTGCCGCAACGCTGGAAATCGTCAAACGAAGCGATGCCGGAAAGTTCGTCGTCTTGCCCAAACGATGGATCGTTGAAAGAACCTTCGCCTGGCTGGCGCTCTGCCGTCGCCTCAATCGTGATTATGAAGTCATCCCCCAACAGTCCGAATCCATGATCCAACTCGCCATGATCCGCTTGCTCGTCAAGCGACTTGCTGATTTTTAAAACAGCTTCTAAAATCGCGGCATGGCTCAATGTTACGCAATCATCCCCGCCGCTGGCAGCGGTTCCCGTCTGGGGGACAAAATCCCCAAGCAATACCTGAATATCATGGGCAAGCCCTTGCTATGGCATGTGCTGAACGTGTTTTGCCGCGCGCCGCAAATTGCCCGTGTCTGGGTCGTGTTATCGCCCGACGATGCATTCTGGTCAGCATGTCAGACCTTGTGCCAGGCGTTTGGCGACCGGCTGGAAGTCCTGCGTTGCGGCGGCGCGAGTCGGGCAGAGAGCGTGGGCAATGCGCTCGCTGCCGTCGGCGATACCATTTTGGCGGATGACTGGGCGCTGGTGCACGACGCGGCGCGTCCCTGTCTTGCGCCCGCGACGCTCGCCCGACTGGTGGCGACGCTTGCCAACGACGCGGTCGGCGGTCTGCTCGCCACGCCGCTTGCCGATACCTTGAAACGCGGTGAAGCATCGAATGGCAAAGTGCAGGTGCAAAAAACCCTGCCGCGCGCGGGCTTGTGGCAGGCGCAGACGCCGCAGATGTTCCGCTACGGTCTGCTGAAAGCGGCGCTGACGGCGCATTCGGATGTGACGGACGAAGCGGGCGCGATGGAAGCCGCCGGATTTTCGCCGCGTCTGGTAGAGAGTGACGTGAGCAATCTGAAAGTCACCTATCCGGCAGACCTCGCGCTGGCGGAATGGATTTTGCGCGGGCGTGAAGAAAGCAGGCAAACAACATGACAACACCTGAATTCAGAGTCGGGCAGGGCTACGACGTGCATGTGCTGACACCGGGACGCAAACTCATTCTGGGCGGCGTAGACATTCCCTTCGAGAAAGGCCTGCTCGGTCATTCCGACGCCGACGCCTTGTTGCACGCGCTCACCGACGCCCTGCTGGGCGCGGCGGGCATGGGTGACATCGGAAGCCACTTTCCCGACAGCGACCCGCGCTTTCAGGGCGCGGACAGCAGGGTTCTCCTGCGTGAGGCGCTCAACCTCACACGCGAACGCGGCTGGCGGCTGGTCAATGTCGACAGCACACTGATTGCCCAACAACCCCGCCTCGCCCCGCACATCCCCGCCATGTGCCAGGCGCTCGCTACCGACCTTGAATTGCCGCTGGATGCGGTCAATGTCAAAGGCAAGACCAACGAAAAACTGGGTTATCTGGGACGCAATGAAGCAATAGAGGCGCAGGCGGTGGTGTTGCTGACGCGAGGGTGAATGGTGATTGCTGGGACGATATGCTGGCAAGCGCGTAGGGTGGATGAGCGCAGCGTTATCCACCATCAAGCCTGTGTTCGCGCACCACCGCCAAGAGTCGACAAATGAGCGATGGTGTGCGATGAACCGCCGAATGGTGGAAGGCGCTTCGCTTTTGCCGTCGCTTCGCTTCGTCGAAACCCGCTGCCACCCTATGGATACTGTGGTCGCCCATTGGCGGTTCAGCACGAAACAGCGTTGGAACATGTGAACCGCCCCCTACGCAAATATCTTGCCGCCATAGGGCACGGTACGCCGTGCCCCTACATGTGATCCCCGCCCATTCCTCGACATTGCCGCACGTTCCTCGTAGGGGCACGGTGTGCCGTGCCCGAATGCTTGACACGGATTGTCGGTGCTACGCTCAATACCATTAAGTTAAGCCCCCTTGTATGCCGGATGATACCCTGCAATGCGAACGCCCTTCTTCCTTGGCGCAGTTCGTCCCGGTCGGGTTCGCTCGATGGCAGAAGGCGCTCGCAGACGTTCGATGAGGCGGTGCAGTATCTCACTCAGGTTCAGGTCGAGTAACAGACGGGGCAGGTAATGGCGCAGACTCTTTATGACCAGGGTTCGATTAAGCCGATGCCGCCATCCCTTTTTATCGGCTTCTGGCGCATGGATACACGCTTCTTCGGGGCGTACTGCCAAGGCCAGCGCCGCAGCGCAGTTGGCTCGCGTCAAGGTGGCATAAAAGTCCTGCTCCACCGCATACGGCAGGATGCCGCTCCAGTTCTCAACCTGCAAACGCGCCTTGATAAGCTTGAATGCTTCTTCAATTCGCCAGCGGCTGCGGTAAAGACCGGCAAAGTCATTGGGCGTATGCGCGGCATCCAGAATATTTGTCACCAGCACAAGAAACGCTCCATTGGCTAAGTCGGCACGAACCAGGCGCAACGGGAGCGGATGTCTGGAGGTGCCCAGATCGACTTGAACATCCTCTTGATGGTTTTCTGTAAATTGCCTGACCTGCGACCAGCTTGAATTGATGCGGGCGCAAAAGGCTATCTTGCGATCACACAGCTGCTGAAACAGCTCGCGTGAAGGATAGCCACGATCCATCACCAGCAGATCATCAGGATTGAGTTTGGAGAGATGCGCTTCCGCCAGACTGCGTTCTTCCTGAGCGTATCCGCCAATCGTGGCATCCACAAAGGCGCCCCGTGCGACATCCAGAAGGGCTGAGGCACGCGCCAGAGGGCGAAACTTGCCGCAAGAGGTGTGCATCCCGCCGAAGTAGGCTACGCATTCAGGGACATCGGGCACACGCAAGGTCGTACCATCCAGCGCCACGACCCGGCGACCATGCCAGAGCGGGATGTCGCTCTGCTCTGCAAAGCTTCTGGCGCTGTAGCCAAGCAGGTCACGCAGGGCTTCGGGACGCAGCAGTTTTCTGGCTTGGCAGACGGCGCTTTTGGTGGGCGGATGAATCTCATCCCGCTTCAAGGCGTGGTCGAAAAAAGCATCCAGTTCGGTTTGCAAACCCGCACGCGGAGCGTTAAGCAGAAAGGCGGTCAAATGCGCCAGCGGCAATTTACGATTACGGGTAAATGCGGTTTCTTTCGCCCTGGCGCGGATGGCGAAAGATTCAGAGCGCACATAGGCTCCGATGGACTCAAATATGGCGTTGACATTGCAGGGTCATGATTGGCTTTCAGTGAGGGCTTTACAGGACTAATTATACCGTAAATTATTGATTTTGTGGGTTGTTTTTGCTAACTTAATGGTATTGGCGCTACGCTTGCTTTCCGTTCATGTCCGTTTACCGCACACCAGCCAGCATGTTTTCTATCAAGCGAATCATCGTCTCCTTTTGCGTCGGCGCTGATTCAGCTACCAGTAGCGCCAATGCTGCAAGTCCGATGTCATTGATGACCGGTTGTCCGTCCTGCATCAATGCGTTATTGCGATTCAGGAAATCGACGAACAGGAAAGCGCCTGTGCGTTTGTTGCCATCGATCAACGGATGATTCTTGATGACGAAATATAATAGATGCGCCGCCTTGCGTTCAATGGTCGGATAAGCCGGTTCGCCGAAAACGGATTGATCAAGGTTGCCGAGAATGGCTGCAAGCCCATCGCTACATTCGAGTCCGAACAGTTCGCTGACCTCGCCGCGCGACATGAGGTCAGCTTTCAAGCTGGCGATGGAATGCCTTACGTCGTCAAGCGATAACATCACGCCACCTGTCGTCCCGTTGGGATCGGTTAGCAATCCTTCGTCGTAGCGTTGCAGCAGCAAGAAAGTTTGTGTATAGCGGCTGATGATCTCGATCAAACCTCGTCCGGTTTCTGTAATCAGGTCGGACGATTGCGCGGCTTTCTTGACCAGCGTCAGCGCTACTTCCAGTTCGGCTGCATTGCGCTCGAACCGGGCGCGATCCAGTGTCCAGCCCTGCATCAAATGGTCGCGTAAAACGCGAGTCGCCCATTGGCGAAATTGTGTACCGCGCTTGGAGTTGACGCGATATCCGACAGAAATGATGGCATCGAGGTTGTAATGCTTTATTTTCCGGGAAACGAAACGCAGCCCCTCTTGTTGAACTACCGAGAAATCCTCGGTAGTTGCCGTTTCAAGCAATTCACCGTTGACGTAAATATTTTTGAGATGCAATCCAATGTTATCGGTTGATGTTTCCAAAATTTCCGAGAGTTGTCTTTGGGTAAGCCAAAGCGTGTTTCCCTCCAGTCTTACCGAAACTTCAGATTCATCATCCGGTTGATAAATGACAAGTTCCCCCATCGCGTTGCTTCCTCTGTCCAAAATGTCAGGAAAGACTCTATTACATTCCGCAAGGCATGTCAATGAATCCAGAATTCAACTCTACCAAGACCGCCATACACATCCAGATCGCTGCCGTAAAATCGAGCAACGGGTAAGGGCGCAGCAATGCCTTGGGCGGTTCCTGTGAACAGGAAAAACGCAATCATGGCGGATAAAAACCGCATGAAATGGTGAATTGTTTATGCGAAATGCGTTGAAATGAGGTCATGTAAAAATGCCAAAAAACTTGTTTTGCAAGGTGAAAAACATTTGTCATTCTATCATCAGCAATGGCGTGTTGCATAGGACGAATGGTGGAAGGCGCTTCGCTTTTCCACCCTACGAATGTCCGCGCTACGCTTGCTGTCTATGATACTCATCTCATGATATAGCAACCTTTAGTTTCTTCCGACAACAAGACTCCCTTCGAAGCCTTGAGGCCAATATCAGGATAGTTGCCAATATACGTAATCAGCATTGTCGTATGCCCGGCAGTCACATAAAATTGCCCACCATTTCCGGAAATTGGAAATTTGTTTCTTTTGCTAAATTTACCAAATCTACTAAAATAGATTCCATTCTGTTTGCTTTCTCTATTTTGCACACATTCATGACTCGAACAATACAATGCCTTGTTACATATGATTTCAGATGCACGAGATATCTCTTGCAAATCCTGCCCTACTAATCGTATGAAACATATAAGCACAACAAATAAAACGACATTTCCTATGATTGTTGAACACCATTTATTTTTCAAGTAACCATAAATACTTTTTATTATGCAATATCCAACGAACGATAATAACAAAAAACTCCCGGGTATGACAACAATACCATCCACCATCCAGTCATCAAATACTGCCCATATAAATACGATGGAAAATCCAACCATCCAATTTTTCCATGAAATCTTATGAGTCATATCAGCATCAAATTTCTGCATGACTCTCCCCTAGTACTTAACCAGAATCAGGCAGTGATTAGGACATTTGAGTTTCATATTAACTTTTAATTCGATGGGTTGCAAATTCATACAATTTACTCTGTAGATCCTTGAACATACCAGAAGCAAAATAAAGCATACTGAAATATCCGACAAATCCGGTTACAAACCCAGATAATGCATACATCATTCCCCAAGATAAGCTCAATAACGATGGAAATGATGCAAAATATCCAAAAACAACTCCCGGAATGCAAAATATCATTAACGACAATTTTTCTTTATATCTTGCCATGAGAAATATAGGCGTACCTATAATAATATAGGAGAAAAACGTAAACAACCATAACTTAGGAATAATAAGTGACCCAAATAAAAAATAGCTTAATTCAGATAAACCAAATACATGATTTAGAATCAATCCACCCAACACACGTGACCACACCCCACAGGATGATCCCAAAATTGCGCCCCCCATAAAATGGACAAATTTTATCCTCATTGCCTCACCTGTAAATCAATCTGATGGATATGGACAAAACTGTGTCTTACCGCTACAAAAATCTCTGCATTGACTAGCAACGTAGCGCGGACATCATCTGTAAGGTGGCAGCGGATTTCGACGAAGCAAAGCGACGGCAAAAGCGAAGCGCCTTCCACCATTCGGCGGTTCATCGCGCACATCAGCCATTTGTCGACGCTTGGCGGTGTTGCGCGAACACAGGGTTGGTGGTGGATAACGCTGCGCTTATCCACCCTGCAAATGTTCGCGCAACGCTTGCTGGCAAGCCAATCTGAATCTTGCGGGGTGAGTGGCGGCATCTCGCTTTGTTTCATTTTAACCAGGCTCATATCAGGTATGCAGCGCCTTGACTGCCGCTTGGGCACCTCGAATAACCCCTCCTCTGAAAATTCTGTGCCATAAGATTCAATCACTTATGTTCGGAAAAATCTAGAAATTGGTAGTTTTTCGAGGTGCCCGCTTTGGGGTTGGCAGCCACAATTTTCAGAAGGGCACGTGCGGGACCGGATGGGTTCGAGCGATGTTGTTCCCAGTTTTCCAGTGTCCGGCGCGAAACGCCAATCAGCCGCGCAAACTCGGTCTGCGAAACGTGGGTTGCTTCGCGTAGCGCTTTGACATCGGGGGCTTCGATTTTGGTTTCGCGTGCGCCGGGGACGGGTTCTCCTCGCGCGTGGCGTCCCATGTCGCAGACGCTGGCAAGCAAATCCGAAAAGAGCGCGTCATCCATTGTTCATTTCCTCGCTGATTGGCTTCGTTACTTGTTTAAGCGGGTCGGGCATCACGTTGTCCAGCATGTTTTTCGGGTAGTTTACGCGGTTACTGGCAACCGCAAAATCCTCTGCCCCGCCACCGCCGGAAGCCATGCTGCCATGCTGCCTCTGCCGGGGATTTGCAGGTCGGGGGCGATTTCGTTCAAGGGGGCGAGGACGAAGGCGCGCAGGTGCATTCTGGGGTGGGGCAGGGTGAGGGCGAGGGTGTGCAGCGTCTGGTCGGCGTAGAGCAGAATGTCGAGATCCAGGGTGCGCGGGGCGTTGGGGATGCTGCGGACTCTGCCATGCGTGGCTTCCAGATTTTGCAGTGCACAGAGCAGGTCTTGCGGCGAAAGCTTCGTGCGGATGGCGGCGACGGCGTTGATGAAGTCAGGCTGGCGTTTCAGCCCGACGGGTTCGGTGCGGTAGAGGGATGAGGCGCGGATGAGGCGGGTGTCGGGCAGCGCATTCAGGGCGGCGATGGCGTTTTGCACCATCGCCTGCGGGTCGCCCAGATTTGCCCCCAGCGCAATGTAGGCGAGGGCGGGGGCGTCATTCATCGTCTTGTTCCGCGTCGGGTTCTGAAGTGTTGCGCGTTGTTTCATGGGCGGTTTCGTCACTGGCGGACGAGGATTTTTTCCGGCGTCTGCGGCGTTTTTTCTTGGGGGCTTCGGCGGGGAGCAGCATCTGGGCGCGGGCTTCGCCGTCGGCGTTTTGAAAATTCGTCCACCATTCGCCTAACGCCGCGTCGACTTCGCCCGCTTCGCCGCGCAGACAGAGAAAATCGTAGGCGGCGCGAAAGCGCGGGTGTTCCAGTACGCCGTAAGGACGTTTGCCGGCGCGTTGCTCGAAGCGCGGCTGCAATGCCCAGATTTCCTTAACGTCGCTGGCGATGCGGCGGGTGATGGCGAGTTTTTCGCCCTGCGCTTTCAACACCTCGTCCATCGCCTGATACAGCGCGGGGATAGTGGATTCGCCTTCCTGCTGGATGCGTTGCCAGCAGACGGTGACTTCGTGCCAGAGCAGGGTGGCGAAGAGAAAGCTGGGGGATGAGCTTTTGCCCTGACGGATGCGTTGGTCGGTGTTGGCGAGTGCCAGCATGACGAATTTTTCGCCCTGCGGTTCGCGCAGGATGACATCCAGGAGGGGCAGGGTGCCGTGGTGCAAGCCTTCGGCGCGCAGTTGTTGCAGGCATTTGACGGCGTGACCGCTGGTGAAGAGCTTTAACATTTCGTCGAACAGGCGGGCGGCGGGGACGTTTTCCAGCAGCTCTGCCATTTCCCGAATCGGACGTCGCGCCGCCGGGTCGATGGAAAGTCCCAGTTTCGCCGCCAGCCGCACGGCGCGCAGCATCCGCACCGGGTCTTCGCGGTAGCGCGTTTTGGGGTCGCCAATCATCCGCAGGGTTTTTTGTTTCAGGTCGGCGACGCCGTGGTGGTAATCGAGAATCTGCTCGGTTTGGGGGTCGAAATACAGGGCATTGACGGTGAAATCGCGGCGGGCGGCGTCTTCCGCCTGATTGCCGAACACGTTGTCGCGCAGCACCCTGCCATGTTCGTCGGTTTTGGCATCGTCGCCCAACGCGCCGCGAAAGGTGGTGATTTCGATGACTTCCGCGCCCATGTAGGCATGGACGATTTGAAAGCGGCGACCAATCAGGCGGGAGCGGCGCAGGCAGCGGCGCACTTCGTCGGGCGTGGCGTTGGTGGCGACATCGAAATCCTTGGGATGCGCGCCCACCAGCAGGTCACGCACCGCGCCGCCGACCACGTAAGCCTTGTAACCCCGCTCGGAGAGCGCTTCGCAGACGCGGCGGCTGCCCGAACTGATGTCGGCGCGGCGGATGCCGTGACCCTCCACGGGGATGATGGCTGGCTCGCCCTGCGCGACCGGACGGGTTTTGTTGCCGAGTGTTAAAACCCGATTGATGAATTTACGCAGCATCGTCAATAATTTGAATAAGGTGAAAAAACATGCCGGATGAACCTAGCATAGACGGATGATTTCCCAGCCGCGTTCGCCAGCCAGCCTGGCGAGGCGTTCGTCGGGATTGGCGGCGACGGGGTGGCTGACCTTTTCCAGGAGCGGCAGGTCGTTGTGCGAGTCACTGTAAAACCATGTGTCGGAAAAACTGCCCCAATGCAGCCCCAGGGCTTCCAGCCAGGCTTCCACGCGCACCACCTTGCCTTTACGAAAAGACGGTATGCCGCGCACGGCTCCGGTAAAAGCGCCGTTTTCAGAGGCGGGGATGGTGGCGATGAGATGTTCGATGCCAAACGCCCGCGCAATGGGGCCGGTCACAAAACTGTTGGTTGCCGTCACCAAGGCGCAAAGATGCCCGGCTTCCCGATGCGCGCGCACTTTCGCGTGGGCGACCTTCCCCATCATCGGGCGGATTCTGGTGTTCATGAATTCGGTGTGCCAGGCTTCCAGCGTGGCGCGGGGATGCGCTGCCAACGGCTGCAACTGAAAATTGAGGAATTCGTGGATGTCCAGCGTGCCTTCCTGATAGGCTACGAAAAATTCCTGATTTTTAGCGGCTTGCGTGGCTTTATCCAGCACGCCTTTTTTAATCAGGAATTCCGACCAGGCAAAATCAGAGTCGCCGGAAAGCAGGGTGTTGTCCAGGTCAAACAGTACGAGTTGCATCAGTATTCACCTTCCAGAGTAGCCCCCGCCAGCACTTCGCGCAGGAGGGGCAGGGTGATGGGGCGTTTTTGTTCCAGCGAATAGCGGTCAAGCGCCGCCACCAACGCCGAAAGCGTCCGCATGTCGCGGGAAGCGCGCGCCAACAGGTAATCCCGCGCCTCGCGGGGAAAACGCATCGCCCGTTTCTGCGCCTGCTCCGAGAGCGCCGCCGATTTTTCCGCGTCGGAGAGCGGCAACAAACGATAAATCAGACCGTAACCCAGACGTGTCCGCAAATCTTCACGCAAGGCAAGATGCGCGGGCGCGGCATCGGCAGCGCAAAGCAAACGCCCCCGACGGGCGTGGATGTGGTTGAAACGGTTGAACAACACGATTTGCCCGGCAGGATTTAACGCCTCAACATGGTCTACCGCCAGATTTTCCGTCTCTTTGTCTTCCAGCGCGTCTTCCAGCGCCGTAAGCGCGGGGTCAAGACGCGCATCAAAATAAGGCAGACCGCTGGCTTTCAATAAATGGCTTTTGCCAGAACCCGCCTCGCCCCACAGTAAAAAACCGCTGGTACGAGGCGCGTCATTGGCAAGCAGCCAGGTCGACAGGGCGGTCAGCATCTCGCCATTGGCGCCCGACACAAAATTGTCCAGGGAAGGCGGCGTTTCCGGCAACAGGTCAAGCAGCAACTGGCGCATGGGCGGGCAACAAAATAAAGGTCGCAATTCTATCAGGTATATCGAATGTCGAATGCGCCGGATATTGAATGCAAGGCAATCGCCTGAATGCCGAGGACATGATTTGTAACAACGAAGCCGCTGAAATCACCCCTCGCCCCTTTAGTTTCTCGTAGGTTGGGTAAGCGAAGCGTAACCCGACGGTTGTGAACAATCGGTGCGAAGTGCCGCCAACCAATTTGCGGCAGTTATTCTTGCGGCGCGTAGCACCAGAGGGTATCACCGACTTTCCCAGGGGGCATCCATTTGGAATGGTGGATAATCCTCAGCCCCTCGTGGAAGAGGGCAGGGGAGAGGGATATGGTTCAGCATGTTCAGGCGTTATTCCGGTTCGCATTAATCAGAATTATTTCGCGCTGAATCGCCGAATGGTGCCGTCGCTTCGCTTCGTCGGAACTCACTGCCACTCTACGAAACCCAGCAAACCATGCTTCACCGACGAATCGGTTTATACCGAATCCGCTTCGGTTTTGCGCCTTCTTCGCCTAACCTTTGCCGTTTATCCGCCTCGTATTCCTGATAGTTTCCCGCAAAAAATACCCATTGCGAATCGCCTTCGGCGGCGAGGATGTGGGTGCAGATGCGGTCTAAAAACCAGCGGTCGTGGGAGATGACGAGGGCGGAACCGGGGAATTCCAGAAGGGCGTCTTCCAGCGCGCGCAGGGTCTCTACGTCGAGGTCGTTGGAGGGTTCATCCAGCAGGAGCACGTTGCCGCCGGTCATCAGGGTTTTGGCGAGGTGCAGGCGTCCGCGTTCGCCGCCGGAGAGGGCGCCGACCGGTTTGCTTTGGTCGGCGCCTTTGAAGTTGAAACGTCCGATGTAGGCGCGGCTTGGCATTTCAAATTTGCCGATGGTGAGCATGTCGTGCCCGTCCGCGAGTTCTTCAAAGACCGTCTTGTCGCCATCCAGACAGTCGCGGGATTGGTCGACGCAGGCGAGTTTGGCGGTTGCGCCGATGCTCACCACGCCGGAATCGGGTTGTTCCTGTCCGGTCAGCATCTTGAACAGGGTGGATTTGCCCGCGCCGTTGGGACCGATGATGCCGACGATGGCGCCGGGCGGGATGGAGAAGCTCAGGTTGTCGATTAACAGCCGCTCGCCAAAGGATTTGCTGACGCCTTCAAATTCAATCACCTTGTCGCCCAGACGTTCACCGACGGGGATGAAAATTTCCCGCGTTTCGTTGCGCTTCTGGTATTCAAAGCTGGACATTTCTTCAAACTTTGAGAGCCGCGCTTTGGATTTGGCTTGCCGTGCCTTGGGGTTGGCGCGCACCCATTCCAGTTCTTCTTTCATCGCCTTCATGTGGGCGTCGACCTGCTTTTGCTCCTGTTCCAGACGGGCTTCTTTTTGTTCCAGCCAGGAGGAATAATTGCCCTTCCAGGGGATGCCGTGTCCACGGTCGAGTTCGAGTATCCACTCGGCGGCGTTGTCGAGGAAGTAGCGGTCGTGGGTGACGGCGACGACCGTACCGGGGAAGCGTTGCAGGAATTGCTCCAGCCATTCGACGGATTCGGCGTCGAGGTGGTTGGTGGGTTCGTCCAGAAGCAGCATGTCGGGCTTTTCCAGCAGCAGCCTGGCCAGGGCGACGCGGCGTTTTTCACCGCCGGAGAGTTTGCCGATGTTGGCTTCCCACGGCGGCAGACGCAGGGCGTCGGCGGCGATTTCCATCTGGTTGTCGGTGTCTGAACCAGAAGCGGCGATGATGGCTTCCAGCCGCGCCTGTTCTTCCGCGAGCTTGTCGAAATCGGCGTCCGGCTCGGCGTAGGCGGCGTAGATGGCTTCCAGCGCCGCCTGCGCGCCCTTGATTTCACCCAGGGCGGATTCGACTTCTTCGCGCACGGTTTTCGTCGGGTCGAGCTGCGGCTCTTGCGGCAGATAGCCGATGGAAATGCCCGTCAGATGCTGTACTTCGCCATCGTATTCGGTATCCACGCCCGCCATGATTTTCAGCACGGTGGATTTGCCGGAACCGTTCAGCCCCAACAGCCCGATTTTCGCGCCGGGAAAAAAGGAGAGGGAGATGTCCTTGATGATTTGACGCTTGGGCGGGACGACTTTGCTGACGCGCAGCATACTCATGACATATTGGGCCATAATGATTTTTCCTGAAAAAAGGGGTTAAAGACCGGTGAATAAAACATCCAGCGCCGCGATGATTTCATCGCGCCGAGAGGAAAGATTGGCGATGGGCGCGGTGAGCAGGCGGCGGGGGATGGCGGCGAGCGACTGCATGAAAATCAGGTAGGACGCGCCCAGCACTTCGACATTGGGATTAAGGCGCAGGATGGGCACGGGCTTGCCTTGACGCGGGTTGCGTAAAGGGGCCACCACGATGTCTTCCAGACGTTCCAGCAGGTCGCTTTGCAGGACGACAAGGTAAGGAAAGCGCGTGCGGCTGTCTGCGTCGGGATTGGGGAAAACGTCGAATTGCCGCATCAGAAAACCTTGAGCTTGTCGCACCACAAACCATGTTCCCGCGTTTCGGCATTGTAGGCGTCGATGGCGCACTGGTTCTGCGCCAGCCATTCGGCTTCGCGTTGCTTTTTGAGTTCGCTTTCCAGCGCCCGTTCCAGCGTTTGCGAAAGATTGATTTTGCGGCTGCGCGCTTCTTCCAGCAGGTCGGAACGCAGACTCAAATTGGCGGCTTTTTTGGCGGCGGGCATGGTGGTTTCCTTAAAAATCAATCTTCGCGTGCAAAAGTGCGGTATGTATCCGAGAGCAAACCGTGTTTATCCACGTAGCGGCGATACGCTTCGATGGCGCACTGGTTCTGCTCCAGCCATTCGGTTTCGCGCTGTTTTTTCAGTTTAGCTTCGCGTGCCGTTTTGGGTGGGCACGACAGTTTGGCAGTTTTTTGTGTGGCAGGCATGTTTTAACGCGGGATCGGAACGCGGTTGAATGCGCAGATATTATGCGCATAATCTGTGTGCGTCAAACCGTATCAACCAGGGCAATCGCATGAATGTCAATGAAATAGGCAATCACGTTTTTCGTGAGGTACGGCGGTCAATCGCTTTACTCCCTCTCCCCTTGTGGGTGTACATACCGGACACATCGTAGACAGGTGTTCGGGGACATGGTGAACGGTTTTTACAGGGTAGCCGATATTAACGAGATTTTCCAATGTTGATCTCCAATGATTTCAGGTTCAGGGTTCCGATCTTGCTGCTGTACCACCAAAGGCTGTAGGTGTCCTCAGTCTCTTCCCGAATACCCAGGTGCTCCCGGATAAAGGCTTTGCCGATGTTGAGGGTCTGTCCTTTGAACGATAAACGCCCATTGACATCGACCCGCCTGACCGCTGTGGAAGCATCGTATTCAGGGGGCGCGGGATGGGCGCAATAATTGCGCGTTGAGGGCTGGTAGCGACTGGCGGGCGTGCGCATCTCCAGACTTTCGTGCGGACGTTCCAGATTGTAGCTTTGACGCCAGCCATCAAAGGCATGCTGGATTTGTGTTGCATTGGCAAACCAGCGACCTTGCAGCAATTCCGCCTTCAGGCTGCGATGCAGACGTTCCAGCTTGCCTTGCGTTTGAGGATGGTAAGGTCGTGAATGTCCAACCCGAATCCCCTGACGCATCAACCACAATTCCAGTCCGGTAAAACGCCCGGTCGTGTCGCCCCAGGGAGCGCCGTTGTCCATGCTCATGCGCTCAGGAAGACCATAGGTCTCAAAGACACGGATCAGTTGAGTCTGTACAGTCTGCCGTTGTTCATTGGCGCTATGGTAGAGGCAGAGCAGGAAGCGGGAATGGTCATCCAGAATCGTCAGGGGATGGCTGCGTCCCGCTCCGGTCTCGAAGTGTCCTTTGAAGTCCATTTGCCAGAGTTGATTGGGGGCTTCCTGTTCAAAGCGTCCTACGGACTCAGCCCCCTTGGCGGAGGCGATATGCAGACCATTTCTGTGCAAAATGGCTTGTATCGTACTGACGGCGGGCATGACCTGTCCTTGTGTTTCCAACAGGTGTTTCAGCTTGCGTGCGCCCCAGGCAGGATGTTGGCGCGCTGCAGACAGTATCTGCGCGACCACGGCATCGGAGGTCATTGAAGGGGAATGCAGCGGACGCCGGGAGTGTTCCTCCAACCCGGCAGTCCCCCTTTCCTGAAAACGACGCAGCCATTTGTAAGCCGTCGCCGGACTTACGCCAAAGCGACGACACAATCCCCGAATATTCGCTTCTTCCTGTTGGGCGAAGCTGACAAATTCCAGTCTTAACGACATGACGCTCCTCTCTTTCCAAGGCATTGGCTCACCTCATGCAAGTAACCGAATGCCTTACTTTAGGGTGTCTACCATGTCTACGAACAGGTGTTCAGGATGTGTCCGGTATGTACACCCACAAGGGGCGAGGGGTAATAACGCACCGAAAAATTTTACAAATCCAAAGGTGGTAACATCCGCCTGCGTTGTTTTTGCCCCGCAGCCCTCTGTCACCTGACTTCTGTTACCTGCTACCTGAAATGCCCAACCCTTTATTTTCCTACAAGAAATTCTGGGCGCACCGCTTTGGCGTGGCGCCTTTTCTGCCCATGTCCCGCGCCGAGATGGAAACGCTGGGGTGGGATTCCTGCGACGTGATTCTGGTGACGGGGGACGCTTACATCGATCATCCCAGTTTCGGCATGGCGCTGGTGGGGCGGCTGTTGGAAAGTCAGGGTTTTCGGGTCGGCATCATCAGTCAGCCGGATTGGCATTCGGCGGCGGATTTTCAGCGCTTGGGCAAACCCAATCTGTATTTTGGCATCACGGCGGGGAATATGGATTCGATGGTGAATCGCTATACCTCCGAGCGCAAAATTCGTTCCGACGATGCCTATACCCCCAACGCCGCCCCTGGCAAGCGTCCCGACCGGGCGCTGACGATTTATGCCCAACGCGCCAAAGAAGCCTATCCGGGCATTCCCGTGGTCTTGGGTTCCATCGAAGCGAGTCTGCGCCGCATTGCCCACTACGACTATTGGAGCGACAAGGTGCGTCGCTCGGCGCTGCCCGATTCCAAAGCGGATCTGCTGATTTACGGCAACGCCGAACGCGCCTTGATTGACCTCACGCACCGCATGGCGCGGGGCGAAAATATCCGCGACATCCACGACCTGCGCGGCACGGCGTTCATGGTGCGCCGGGGGTGGCTGCCGGATACAGAATGGCAGGAAGTCGATGCTTCTCAGGTGTCAGAAGACAGGTGTCAGGTGTCAGAAGAAGTGAGTGGCGGGGAACGCCATCCAGTTCAACGCCAGAAAACCGTCATCCGCCTGCCGTCCTACGAACAGGTGAAAGACGATCCGACGCTCTACGCGCACGCCTCGCGCACTCTGCATCTGGAATCCAATCCCGGTAACGCCCGCGCGCTGGTGCAGGCGCACGGCGAGCGCGATGTCTGGCTGAACCCGCCGCCCGTGCCGCTTTCCACGGCGGAGATGGATGGCGTTTTCGGCTTGCCCTATGCCCGCGCCCCGCATCCCGCCTACGGCGACGCGAAAATTCCCGCCTGGGAGATGATTCGTTTTTCCGTGAACATCATGCGCGGCTGCTTCGGCGGCTGCACTTTCTGTTCGATTACCGAACACGAAGGGCGCATCATTCAGAGCCGTTCGCAGGCATCCATCCTGAAAGAAATCGAAGAGATCCGCGACAAGACGCCCGGCTTTACCGGCATCATCTCCGACCTGGGCGGCCCCACCGCCAACATGTACCGCCTCGCCTGCAAGGAACCAAAAGTTGAAGCCGTCTGCCGTCGCCTTTCCTGCATTTATCCCGCCATCTGCCCACGCCTTAACACCGACCATAGCGCGCTCACGCGCCTCTACCGCGCGGCGCGTGCCGTGCCGGGCATCAAACGGGTGCTGATTGGCTCCGGTCTGCGCTACGATCTCGCCGTGCGCGACCCGGAATATGTCAGGGAACTGGTCACGCATCATGTCGGCGGCTACCTCAAAATCGCCCCCGAACACACCGAAGCCGCGCCGCTGTCCAAAATGATGAAACCGGGCATGGAAAGCTACGAAAAATTCAAACGCCTGTTTGAACAATGCTCGCGTGCGGCGGGCAAGGAGCAATACCTGATTCCCTATTTCATCGCCGCCCATCCCGGCACGAGTGACGTGGATATGCTGAATCTCGCCCTGTGGCTGAAGGCGAACCATTTCCGTCTGGACCAGGTGCAAACCTTCCTGCCCACGCCGATGGCGCTGGCGACCACCATGTGGCACAGCCGCAAAAATCCCCTGAAACGGGTGGGGCGCGACAGCGAAGCGGTAGAAACCGCCCGCGCCGGACGCCAGCGCAAACTGCACAAAGCCTTCCTGCGCTACCACGACCCCAACAACTGGCCGCTGCTGCGCGAGGCGTTAAAACAAATGGGGCGGGCGGATTTGATTGGCAACGGCAAGAAGCACCTGATTCCCAATTTTCAACCGGCAGAGTTTCAGGGGTCGGGGATCAGGAATCAGGGATCAAAACCGATGGCGCGCAGGTCGGGTAAGCCGAGGGCGTAACCCGATGTTGGGCGGAAGTCGAATGGTGGAAGGCGCTTCGCTTTTCCACCCGACAGATCCACGTCATTGCGAGGAGCGTAGCGACGCGGCAATCTGCCTGATCGCCAAGATTGCCGCGTCGCTACGCTCCTCGCAATGACGGTAAGTTTTGTAGGTTGGGTAAGCGTAGCGTAACCCGACACTGATCCGTCAATCTGGTCATCCGCCCCGGTATCTGGCAGGTTGCGCGCGATGAATCGCCAATGTCGGGTTGTGTCTACGGCTTACCCAATCTACGCTTGCTGACGCTCTATTGGACGACATTCGCCTAAGAACCAGTGCTTGAGGACGGCAAACATTGAAGACTCCTGTCTAATTTCCTGCTCGTTAGCCGCCATGTCATGGTCTGGGCATTTTTTCCGAAAGGGCGGCAATAAATTGCGGATCAATTTCCCTGCCGCCTGGTGTTCTCTCCGCCAGTTTGATTTTCTCCCATGCCTTTGCATAATGTCCGACGTTGAAAAGGATGATGGCCCAATTTTGTAGATTCCGGGTGTGTTGCGGAGCGCGTTTATGCAGGCGTTCAAATCGTGCAAACGCTTCGTTGACCAAAGCTTCATTTCTTTCTCGTGTTGCGATGTCTCCCAGTGTCAATGCGTAATCGACCTCAAAGTTCAGGTCATTCCCGATGAAGCGTTCTGCTTCCGCAAAGAGCTTGAGCGATTCTTTGGAATTTCCGTTAAGCGATGAAAGCGCCGCCATACCCCAAAGGGCTGCCCCATTGGTGTTGTCAAGCAACCAGGCCTGATTAAACCGACGCATGGCATCCGGGTAGTTGTTCTGACGCAGGAACTGCCAACCTCGTGCAGAGACATCTTCGGCGGCTTTCTTTCTATCGCCCTTGTAACGCTCGTCAATGTTTGCAAGAAATTTTGCATCGGCAGCCTTTTGAGCTTCATTTTTTGATTGAGCGCCATATTTCGGCTGGAGACTGATGTTCTGTGCAAATGAGGCTTCCGATAAGAAAGCAATGCAAAGCACGAGCGCAACAAGGAGTGTTTGGAACGGGCGCATAGAGATTCCTGAAGTGGGGTGGGGGGGGTTGCGTGGACGTGGGGGATATTGGCGATTCAAACCGGTTTTCCGGCAGACATCAGATAATTCACGCTAATGTCATTGCCCAGACGATAGTTTTTCGTCAGCGGATTGTAGCTCAATCCGGTGGGTTGTTCCGGTTCCAGCCCTGCGCTGCGGCAGTCGCGGGCGAGTTCCGAGGGCTTGATGAAACGTGCGTAGTCGTGGGTGCCTTTGGGCAGGAGTTTCAACAGGTATTCCGCGCCGATGACGGCGAACAGGTAGGATTTCGGGTTGCGGTTCAGGGTGGAGAAAAAGGCGACGCCGCCGGGTTTGAGCAACTGCTGGCAGGCGCGGATGGCGCTCGCGGGGTTGGGGACGTGTTCGAGCATTTCCAGACAGGTCACCACATCAAAACTGCCCGGCACTTCGGTCGCCATCTGTTCGGCGGAGATTTGCCGGTAATCGACTTCCAGAGCGCTTTCCAGCAGATGCAGGCGGGCGACGCCAAGCGGTTTTTCGGACAGATCAATGCCCGTCACCTGCGCGCCGCGCGCCGCCATGCCTTCCGTGAGCAGTCCGCCGCCGCAGCCGACATCCAACACCTTTTTTCCGGCGAGCGGGACGCGGCTTTCAATCCAGTCGAGGCGCAGGGGGTTGATGTCGTGCAGGGGGCGGAATTCACTTTGCGGGTCCCACCAGCGATGGGCGAGGTCTCCGAATTTGGCAAGTTCTTTGGGATCGACGTTGGTCATAATGAGATGGCGGAAAGAAAAAACGAAACAGGGCGGTAGAATGCACCATGAAACAGAAAGAGGTGTTTAACCTCACATTACTTACGAATAGTGCCACATTGCGCGGATGATTCGCGGCATACACTGCTTCATGCGTTGAGCGGGGATGTTATCGCATCCCCACAATTTATCAATCGGTTTTCCACGGCGTGGGAATCAAGCCATATGAAAGAGGCGCTGCGGGCAATCCACAGCGCCGCTTCGACGAACTTTCGATTGTCGGCGGCTGTTTAATAAATAAACCGCGACCGCAGCGTTTCCAGGTGCAGCATTGTCAGCAAGGCTTCGGCGCGGGGGCGGGCGTCGCCGCGATGGGTGTCTGTTTTTTGGGCGATGATGAGTTCGTTTTTCATGGAATGTTCCCAGCCGACCAGTTCGGTTACGCTGACTTGATAACCGTGTGATTGCAGCAGCAGGGCGCGCAGTACGTTGGTGACGTGGCTGCCGAATTCGCGGCTGTGGATGGGGTGTCGCCAGAGTTCGGAGAGCGGCGTTGCTGCCAGCGTCTGTGCCTTGTTGCGGCGCAGGGCGGCGGCAACTTCTGCCTGACAGCAGGGAATCAGCACGATGAAGCGGGCGTTTTTTTCCAGCGCGAAGCGAATGGCGTCGTCTGTGGCGGTGTCGCAGGCGTGCAGCGCCGTGACCATATCGACATGGGCGGGCAGGGCGGGGGAGGCGATGGAGGCTTCTACCGTCAGATGCAAAAACGCCATGCGGTGAAAATCCAGCTTTGCCGCCAGCGCGCGTGCGCTTTCCACCAGGGTTGGTCGGGTTTCGACGCCATAAATATGCCCTTTTTGTCGCGCTTTCAGGAACAGGTCGTAGAGGATGAAACCCAGATAGGACTTGCCCGCGCCGTGGTCGACGATGCTGTAATCATTGTCGGCGGCGTCCAGTTCGGCAAGCAGGGGTTCGATGAAGCCGAACAGGTGATAAACCTGTTTTAATTTCCGCCTCGTATCCTGATTCAGTTTGCCGTCGCGGGTCAGAATGTGCAGGGTTTTCAGGAGTTCTTGCGACTGTTCCGGTCGGATTTCGGGCGCGTTCATGCGGGCGTACCTGCGCGAATCAGCCCGACCGCGATGCCTTCGATAGCGAAATCGTCCTGATCGGGATAGACGCGAATGGGTTGAAAATCCGGGTTTTCGGCAAGCAGTTCGATGTATTCCGGGCCAAGGTGAAAGCGTTTGACGGTGACATCGTCCGAGAGCCGCGCAACGACAATCTGACCTTCCCTTGCTTCGGATGTTTTGTGCACGGCGAGCAGGTCGCCATCGAAAATGCCGGCGTTTTGCATGGAAAGACCGCGCACGCGCAAGAGGTAATCCGCGCGCGGCGAAAACAGGCTGGCATCCAGCGTGTAGCGCGCCTGTACGTTTTCTACCGCCAGAATGGGCGAACCGGCGGCGACCGAGCCGATCAGCGGCAGCCCAAGCTGTTCCACCAGCCGGATGCCGCGCGCCGAACCGGCTTCCAGCACGATGACGCCTTTTTTCGCCAGGGCTTTGAGGTGGTCTTCCGCCGCGTTGGGTGAGGCGAAGCCAAAGGAATGGCAAATTTCCGCCCGCGTCGGCGGCGCGCCTAAAATCTCGATGGTATTCCTGATGAAATCAATGATTTCCTGCTGGCGTAGTGTGAGTTTGACCATGACGAATCCGTTTTGACTGTTCAAATATACAGTATCATAGCAGAGAATTGAAAAACCCGACGCCACATTGCGCGGCGTCGGGTTTTTAATGACGGCAGAGCCGCGTTTCAAGCCGCCTGGGCGTGTTCCACCGATTGCAGGGGGATTTGATGGCTGGTGCGGGCGATGCGGTTCTCTACATCGGCGTAAATCAGCCTGGGCGCGTGTTTGGCGATTTCCAGTTCAGAGAGGCTCACGAAGCTGGCGATAATCAGCAAATCGCCGGGCGCGGCCTTGCGAGCGGCGGAACCGTTGACCGAAATAATGCCGGAATCACGCTCGGCGCGAATGGCGTAGGTCGTAAACCGCTCGCCATTGTTGATATTCCAGATGTCAATCTGCTCGTATTCCTTGATGTCGGCCGCTTCCAGCAGATTCTCATCAATCGCGCAGGAGCCTTCGTAATTCAGCTCGGAATGGGTTGTCGTCACTCGATGCAGCTTGGACTTGAGCATGATTCTTTGCATGGCGTCATCCGTCTCAAGAATGGGGGAGGTGTTCGGGGAAGGGCATTGTAGCGGCAAATTTATCGCTGTCAAATAAAGAATTGCTCCGCTGGCAACACCCGCAGCCAACACGATTCGCGGCGCGGAAAATCAGATTTCCAGATTATCAATCAGCCGCGTCTGCCCAAGGCGGGCGGCGGCAACAATCACCAGATTTTGACCCGTAAGCGGAGGAGGTTGCAGGTCGGACTGTTGCCGCACGGCGAGATAATCTGTCTTCCAGCCGTGTTTGTCCAGAGTTTCGCGCGCTTTTTGTTCCAGAATTTCGCGCTTTGCCAACCCTTCGCGCAACAGCTCTGCCTTGAGTTCGTTTAACGTCCGATACAGGCGCGGCGCTTCGGCGCGCTCAGAAGGGGAGAGGTAGCCATTGCGGGAAGATAACGCCAGCCCATCCGGGGCACGCACGGTGTCGACGCCGACAATCTCGATGGGCAGCGCCAGTTGGCGGGTCATGGCGCGAATCAGCATCAACTGCTGGTAATCCTTCTTGCCGAACAGGGCGACTTGCGGCTGTACGCAGTTAAAGAGCTTCAACACCACCGTCGCCACGCCGCGAAAATGTCCGGGGCGGAATTCGCCTTCCAGCAGATGTTGCAAATCGGGCGGCTCGACGAAATACCCCTGCGGCTCCGGGTAGAGGTCGCCCTCAGACGGCGCAAACAGCACATCCACGCCCGCCGCCGCGAGTTTTTCAGTATCCGCCTGCAAGGTGCGCGGATACTGGTCAAAATCCTCATGAACGCCAAATTGCAGGCGATTGACGAAAATGCTGGCGACCACCGTATCCGCATATTCGCGGGCGGCGCGCATCAAGGTGATATGACCTTCGTGCAGATTGCCCATCGTGGGCACGAAAGCGATACGGTTTTTGCCTTGCAAGGATTGGCGCAGGGCGGGGATTTGGTGATGGGTTTGCATATTGATTAATAAGTGTGTTCCGCAGCAGGAAAGCTTCCCGCCTTGACTTCGCGCACATAGGCGGCGACCGCTTCTTGAATGCTGGCAGCCCCTGCCATGAAATTTTTTACAAAACGCGCTTTTTTACCGACGCTGATGTTCAGCATGTCATGCAATACCAACACCTGACCGGAAGTTTCCGCCCCCGCGCCGATGCCGATGGTAGGAATGCTCAAATTGCGGGTAATTTCCGCCGCCAGCGGCGCGGGAATGGCTTCCAGCACAGTGAGACCAGCACCCGCCTGTTCCAGCGCCAGCGTGTCATTCAGCAATTTCTGCGCGGCAGCCTCGTCGCGCCCCTGCACCCGAAAACCGCCCAACTGGTGCACCGATTGCGGCGTCAGACCGAGGTGGGAACAAACCGGAATCCCGCGACGGGTCAAAAACTCCGTCGTCGCCACCATCTCCGCGCCGCCCTCAATCTTCACCATCTGCGCCCCGGCAGCCATCAGCCGCGCCGCATTGCGAAAGGTATCTTCCGGGCTGATTTGCGACGTGCCAAACGACATATCCGCCACCACCAGCGCCCGTTTCGAGCCTCTGACCACCGCTTTGGTGTGGTAAATCATGTGTTCCAGCGTCACCGACAGTGTGGTGTCCTGCCCCTGCACCACATTGCCGAGCGAATCGCCAACGAGCAACAGTTCCACGCCCGCCTCTTCCGAGAGCGCGGCGAAACTGGCATCGTAGCAAGTCAGCATGACAATCTTCTCGCCCGCAGCCTTCAGCCTGGCGAAATCGAAAAGGTTGAGGCGACGGGTTTGGGTGTGTGAGGACATGGTTTAGATGTATCGCAGAGAAGCGAAGAGGGGCGCTATCCTAACGCGATTGCGGCGCGGAAAAAAGAAAAATCAGGGGCGGGGAGATTCAGAACGGGGCGAATGTCGTTGCCCCGTTTTATAAATTCGCCTTGTGCATCAGTTCAGAAGCTGTTTTAAAAATCGGCAAGTCGTTTGATGAGCAAGCGGATCATGGCGAGTTGTATCATGGACTCGGACTGTTGAAGCAGGTGACAGGGGAGGGGGCAAGGAACCGTGTTTTGATGGGATGGGCTAAAACTTGCGGTGGAAAAACGAAGACACCCGCTGCCACCCTGCAGATGTTCGCGCTACGCTGGCTGGGAGCGACGGCGTCTCGCCGTCGCACGATGGCGAGGACGCCATCGCTCCCGGAAAGCGCGGCTTTCTCAACCTGCGAGGCTGCCCTCGCAAAGGTACACAAAAAAAACCGCCCCGAAGGGCGGTTTTGTTTGATGCGTGAGCGTGCGCCAGATTAGCGGCAAGCAGACGGCACGTATTTGGCAGAAGCGCTGGAAGTGCACGACCATTCCACCGAACCATCTTGGTCAGTGGGGATAAGTGTGAGCGTCGCAGCACTAATACCCTTGGCAACGCCAGATGACTTCAGTTGGGCGGTAATTTTGCCGCTCGTTGATTCAACTTTCACCGACTCCACATATTTGCCCTTGATATCGCTGCTGGCATCCATACCGGCCATGGAATTGTTAGTAGGCCAGGTACCGTTGTTGGCATAGTACTCGGTCACGGCAACCTTGCCGCCACTCGCCAGCACCATCGCTTCGGAGAACTGCGCGCGAGCGGTGTAGTCTTGGTAGGCGGGCAGGGCGATCGCCGCCAGAATACCGATAATGGCAACCACGATCATCAGTTCGATCAGGGTGAAACCTTGTTGGATTTGTTTCATTTTTAACTCCTTTAGTTGAAAGAAATAGTGAAATTGCTGGCTTGAGCCAAATCACGAAAACAACGTGGGTGAACAACTCACCCTCAATTAGATTAGTGCAAATCAATCACGATGTAAACTATTTACAGTTAAATTATTTTGACATAATTAGATTTTCATAATTATTATTGCATAAATTTATTTAATGCGAATATGGCAGTGGTTTTGCGATAGCGCGTTGTCGTGCCTGAACCCCAGAATCTGCCTGCGCCCTGAACCCTTTGCCTGCCGCCCCTCCAACGGAGGGGAATATGTTGCGGCTTCGTTTGACCTGTTTTCCTTCTTGACAGCCCCGCAAGTTGAGAAAGCCGTGTTTTCCGGGAGCGATGGCGTCCTCGCCATCGTGCGACGGCGAGACGCCGTCGCTCCCATCAAAATGTGTCAAGGACCGAAAGATGAGTCACTTTGTATTAATCCGGCAAACGAATATACCGTCTGGCGCACGACGATGGCATTTGGTAGGGCGGGATTGAAGATCGTGCCCAGACTGATGACAAATCCCTGCGTCAAAAGCGAGGAGCGCAGCGACGCGGCAATCTTGGTATCAGGGATCAGGTGACAGATGTCAGTACTTTCTGGAGGCAAAGCCTTCCCTGATTACTGTCACCTGACATCTGATCCCTGGATTGCCACGTCGCTACGCTCCTCGCTTTTGACGGTAGGCGTAGTTTCTCGTAGGTTGGGTAAGCGAAGCGCAACCCGACGGTTGTGAACAATCGGCGCGAAGCGCCGCTAAGCCATTTGCGGCGGTTGTTATTCTTGCGGCGCGCTGCGCCGGAGGGTACGACCGTCGGGATGCGCCGCTGCGCGGCTTACCCAACCTACAAGAAACCGCTCACCGTCATTGCGAGGAGCGTAGCGACGCGGCAATCTCCTTGGTCGCCAAGATTGCCGCGTCGCTGCGCTCCTCGCTTTTGACGCGGGGGGAGGGGGGTTTGTCATCAGTCTGGGCGCGCTCTTCGACCCCGCCCTACCAAATGCCATCGTCGTGCACCAGACGGTATATTTGATTGCCGGATTAATAGCGAACCACCCTGTCAGGCTTCGCCTGCTGCCCCTCCGATGGTTGAGGTTTACCTACATTCCAGATTTTTGACAAAGTTTCTCGCAGGTTGGGAAAGCCGCAGGAAGAACCCGACATTGAACGGTTCAGTGAAGCACAATGGGGTCGGGCAAGCGTTTTTTTGGGAGCGACGGCGTCTCGCCGTCGTACGATGGCGGGGACGCCATCGCTCCTGGCCGCTCACCGGCTTTTCCAACCTACGATGTCCGTGCTACGCAAACATCTTGCTGCCATAGGGCACGGCACGCCGTGCCCCTACATGTGATCCGTCCATTCCTCCTGCATTGTCGACCGTTTCCCGTAGGGGCACGGCGTGCCGTGCCCGAATGCTTGACACGGATAACAGTATCTACGGGGCATCCATGTGGAATGGTGGGTAAACATCAGATCCAACGGAGGGGAATGTGTTGCGACTTCGTTTGACCTGTTTTCCCTCTTTACAGCCCGCAAGGTCAGGAAAGCCGTGCTTTCCGGGAGAGATGGCGGGGGTGCCGACGCTCCCGGGCACGGGTTTGTCATTCTTGCTTCTCTCCGGAACAAATTCTGTTGCGGCCTGTTCTTTTCGCGGCGTACAGGTTGTTGTCCGCCAGGGTGAGAAATGTCGGGATCGTATCTTCGGTGCCGGGGAGTATGGATACCGCGCCGATACTGAGGGTCGCGTGGGTTACGCGGCTGCCATTGACGGTGGGGATGCGGCTTTTTTCCATGGATGTCCGGATTTTTTCCGCGACCTGCATGGCACCTTCCAGATCAGTGTCTGGCAGGAGCAGACCGAATTCTTCTCCGCCCAGACGCGCCGCCAGGTCGTCGGGGCGCTGTGTTGCGGTCATGAAGATCTTTGCGGCGGCTTGTAAAAGCTTGTCTCCCTGCGGGTGCCCATAGGTGTCGTTGTAGGTTTTGAAGTTGTCGATGTCCATCATCAGGAACGAAATCGGCGTTTTGTCACGAATGGCTCTTCTCCACTCGGTTCTGATATGCGCATCAAATCTTCTCCGGTTGGGAAGCCCCGTCAGCGCATCGGTCAGGCTGTGATTTTCGATGATGCGCATCTGGCGCACAATCTGCAAATGCGTATTGACGCGCGCCTTGACGATGGTTCCCCGGAACGGTTTTTTGATGTAATCCACCGCGCCGAGCAGAAACCCTTTTTCTTCGTCTTGTTCGCTTTCCAGCCCGGTGACGAAAATGACGGGAATATGCGCGGTGATTTCCGTGTCTTTTAATTTGGCAAGCACTTCAAAACCGTTCATATCCGGCATCATAATATCGAGAAGAATCAGATCCGGTTTGATTTCCTGGGCAAGCGCCAGCGCCAGCGCTCCCGATTTCGCCAAAGAAATCGCATAGTCCGGTGAAAGGATTTTGTTTAACGCCAAAAGGTTTGTTTTTTCGTCGTCAACAATCAAAATCGTTTGTTTTACCTCGTCTGCCATTTCTAATCTCTGTGTCATTATATTGTAATATCCAGTCAGGTTTTTCGCTTCCGCTTATCCGTCAACAGGTCAAGGCAACTGGCTTCTTCATCATTGTTTATCATATCGTAGATTTCAGTCAAATGGTTCGCTTGGCCAGCGCTTTTCTGACGGCGGGTAAGCGGGTCAGCGCGCCGGGAAAATCCAGCGCTTCCACGCTTGCGGCGAATTTCCTGTACTCCACGCCGATTGGCGCAAGCGCGCTGCCGCTTTCCGCCAACAGGTCAAGGCAACTGGCGCTGCCTTTTCGGAGCAGGGGTTCCAGGGTTGCCAGCAGGGCAAGCGCCTTTTCTTTGTCCAGCTTGCCTGTTTCTTCGTCTTGACCGCTGCCTGTTTTGTCGCTGTCGGGCGGCGCTGGAATGATGCGTTCCAGTTCTTCCAGGAGCAGGCGAAACTCGCTTGCCAGCATTTCGAGTTGCTTGTTGGTGTTGTCTTTGCCCGCATGGTGGCCACCATCGGACAACGCCATTTCCAGAGTGGCCGCTGTCTGCCGCAGCCGCTCGGCGCCGATCAATGCCGCCGTGCTTTTCAGGGTATGCGCCAGACGGTGCGCCACTTTGGTTTTATCTGCCGTGTGCGCCGCCAGCAGGCTCCTGAGTTCCTTGATCGCGTCTTGTTGCTCCTCTCTGAACTCGGCGAGAATTTTCCGGTACATTTCTTCGTCATTCTGGAAGCGGGCGATACCCGCGTTCTGGTCAAGAACAACAGGGCGCTCCGCTTCCCCGCTGACGCCAGGAGCAGACGATGGCGGCGTCTCTTTCGGCGTATCCGCCACAAATGAGCGTTTGTTCGCCGGTAGCCATGTGATGAGGAGCGCGTTTAATTCGGAGGTGTCGATGGGTTTGGAAATAAAGTCATTCATCCCCGCGTTAAGGAAAAGTTCCCGCGCGCCCGCAATCGCGGTGGCCGAGAGCGCGATAATGGGCATTCCGGTATGTCGCCCGCCCAGCGCGCGGATACGCCGCGTGGTTTCGATGCCATCCATGTCCGGCATCATGTGATCCATAAAAACGAGGTCATACTGCGTTTTATCCACCATTTTCAACGCGGTGAGACCGCTGTCCGCCGTATCGGCCTGTATGCCATGCTGCGCCAGATAGCCGAGCGCGACGGTGAGATTGATTGCATTGTCATCGACGACCAGAATTTTGACCTCTGGCGATACGCGCACGCGCCGCGAGGCTTCAAGTTTTTTAATGTTGTCGGGATTCCCCTTGACCAGCGGGAGCAGGATGGTAAACGTCGAGCCTGCGCCATATTCGCTTTCCATCAAAATTGCGCCGCCCATCATGGCAACAAGACTTTTGACGATGGGAAGACCAAGCCCCGTGCCGCTGATGCCCCGGTTTTTTTGCGCGTCGATCTGCTCAAAGCGTTCAAACAGCTTGGCGAAATCCTCTTTTTTAATGCCGATGCCGGTGTCTTTAACCGTGATGGACAGATAAGCATTGCCGTTCTTTGCGGTCTGTTCCAGGCGCAGTTCCACATAGCCGTGCTGCGTGTATTTCACGGCATTGCCGAGCACATTTGTCATGATATGCTGGATGCGAGTTTTATCCCCGAAGAGTACGGGGGGGATGTCGCTGCTGATGCTGTGCCTGAATTCCAGGGGTTTTCCAGAGACTGAAAATTTGATCAGGGCGCAGATATGCTCATACAGCGCGAGAAGATCATAGTCCGCCGGAATCAAATTCATCTTGCCCGCTTCGATTCTGGAAAAATCCAGAATGTTGTTGATGATGGCGAGCAGGGAATGCGACATACGGCGGATGTCATCAAGATAACGCCGCTGCATTGCGTCCAGATTGTCGGTACGCATCAACTCACTCATGCCGATCAGCGCATTCAGCGGCGTGCGGATTTCGTGGCTCACGGAAGCCAGAAGCTGACTTTTTGCCTCTGAAGCGGCATGTGCCACATGCACCGCGATTTCCTGCGCGTGTTTGTGTTGCAGGACCTCGCGCGTTTTCTGTTCGTCGGCTTTTCTCTCGCGCAGGTCGCGCATATAGGCGGCGATGTAATCACCGTTGCGCCATTTGACGCGAACCAGCGTGACGTCCACGGGGAGCGGGTTTCCTGCGGCGGTGGCGTGCATCCATTCAAAATTCTGGTAGCCGGTCTCGAACGCCATGCGGAGGCGGCGGAATTTTTCTTCCCGGCTGTTTGTGCCATCCGGCTGCAATTCCGGCATCAAGCCGGAATAAGCGCTGAAAAATTTATCCTTTCCGCGCACGCCGAACAACCAGGGCGCGACCAGATTGCAGTCGATGACATGGGCCGCGTTATCCAGCAAAACACAGGCGAGCGGCGTGGTATCCAGCATGGCGCGTATCCGGCTGTTTGCATCGGCGCGCGCCTGTTCCGCCAGATCCCGCATCATGGCTCCGGTGATGGCGCCGCTCACGCTGCTGATGAGTTCAATGTCGCGCTCGTCCCAGGTTCTGCTGCCTGAGCAATCCTCAACGCTTAACAGCCCCCAATAGATGTTATGGATGTACAACGGCACCCAGATAAAAGAATTGACGTTGACCGTCGCCATGTCCGCATATTTTCCGTCCGCTTCGGTGTGAACGTCGTTGCAGTGGAATGTGAGGAAGTCACCGGGAGGCATGAATCTGGGGAAGAGGTTGACGGCGCGAACGCGCGGATTGTTCGCCCGATCAGGAATCAAGTCGTCGGAAACGTTTGAGTAGTAGAGCAGGGCGCTTTCATCGGCTTCGTTGTTGGTCACGATCAGCGCCCGCGAAGCGCCGATAAACGCGCCTGTACGGGAGAGTACGTTGTTAATCAGCTCGGAGAGCTTCTTTTTGGACATCAGAATCTGGGAGATTTCCGCCATCAACGCCTTCTGCTCAAGACCGCGCCTGAACAGGGTTTCGTCGTGGTTGCGTTGCATGGCATTGACAATGAGCAGACAACCGGATTTCAGGATGTTCACCTCCGCTTCGGTGAAATGACGTTCCTGATGGCAGTCTTCAAAGCTGACAAACCCCCAGAAATCCTCTTGCAGAAAAACGGGGATGACCAGAATGGATTTGATGCCATAGGGCGCGAGTCGCTCCTGCTCCATGATCGAAAGGCTTTTGAGCGGGCCGCTGACGCATTCCCCCTGTTTGAACTTGTCTTTCCAGAAAGAGAACGTTTCGACGGAGGAAAACCCGCTTTGATCCTGTCCCGCGCGCGGATACGATACGTTCTTGTCCGGCCATTTGAATTTCTGGATGTAATACAACTTGCCTTCCCGTACCTCGTTCTGCCAGATGCAGACGCGATCCACGCTTATGCAGCGCGCCATGGTGCGCAGACTGGATTGAAAATTCTGTTTTCTTGAATTGAGCAAATGCAAAGCCGTTTCATTGACCGCGTACAGCAGCGATTCCTGACGGGCATTGCGCTCACGGATGGTTTCATGCTCACGGGCATAAATGACAGCGCGTAATTTGATGACAAAAGCGATCAAGAAAGCGGTGACAAAAATGCTCAGGCAATTGTCAATAAAATTTTGTCCCCTGGTGAGGGGCGTTACAACATCCGGGTAATAATAGTCTGTCGCGTAGCAGGCAAACACAATGATGACGTGCAGCGTCAGCAAATATACAAAAGGCTTGCCTTGCATTAACAGGAAGATGAGGAGGGCGCTGAGTACAAAATACGCGTTTATCCCGCTCTGTGTTCCCCCGCCCAGAAAAAAGATGAAAGGGAAGGCGATGTCGCCTAGAATCAACAGTAAAACAAGGTTGCCGATGTAAGGGGAGCGGGGGCGGGTGATGAAACAATAAATGCCAATGACGAGGGGCAGCAGCGATAATGTCACCCAGAACGTGACGTTGTCGCCCATTGTCATAAAGCGGATCAGGCTTGACAGCAGAATCGCCAAAACAACGAACAAATACACCACACTCAACGTTCGCTCTTCCAGAGGGCGCGTATTCGAAAAGAGATGCTGCTCAAACAGGGCTTTCAGCTTTTTCATGAACGCGCTTTCTTTTCATTAAAGCTAAATAAATATCGCGGTTATCCTGGCATGGGAGACCATGCGGGAACATTTTTCTATGCGGCGATGATACCATTTTTGGCAGGCGACACGGAATGAAACCGCCGATGCTCATGGGGCGCCTGTGGTTTTGATCTGCGCCGGATCGCCGGAATTCAAGGGGCGCAGAACGGTGAACACCGAGCCGCCCGCAAGGGTTACAATTCCGCGCCATCTTCATCTCGCTTACTGGAGCCATCCCCATGCCTGTTACCGCCATCGCCCCCGACATCAAAGCCGGTATTCTTGCCGAAGCCCTGCCTTATATCCGCAAATTCCACGGCAAGACCATCGTGGTCAAGTATGGCGGCAACGCCATGACGGAGGAACATCTGAAACAGTGTTTCGCGCGTGATGTGGTGTTGTTGAAGCTGGTGGGCATGAATGTGGTGGTGGTGCATGGCGGCGGACCGCAAATCGAGCATCTGCTCACCCGCGTCGGCAAGAAGGGCGTGTTCGTTCAGGGGATGCGTGTGACCGACGCCGAAACGATGGAACTGGTGGAAATGGTGTTGGGCGGACAGGTGAACAAGGATGTGGTGAATCTCATCAATCAGGCGGGCGGCAAGGCGGTGGGGCTGACCGGCAAGGACGGCGGGTTGATCCGCGCCAAAAAACTGCGGCTGCCGAACAAGGATAATCCGGGCGATTTGATTGACGTGGGGCAGGTGGGCGACATCACCGCCATCGACCCTTCGCTGATTGGGCTTTTGGATTCCGGCGCGTTTATTCCCGTGATTGCGCCCATCGGCGTGGGCACGGATGGCGAAACCTACAATATCAACGCCGATGTGGTGGCGGGCAAAATTGCCGAGGTGTTGAAGGCGGAAAAACTGGTGCTGCTGACCAACACGCCCGGCGTACTGGACAAGGAAGGCAAACTCCTGACGGGCATCACGCCGAAGGAAATTGACGACATGGTAGCGGACGGCACGCTCTCCGGCGGCATGTTGCCCAAAATCGGTTCGGCGCTCGATGCGGCGCGCAGCGGGGTCAAGAGCGTGCATATCATCGACGGTCGCACGGAACACGCGCTGCTTCTGGAAATTCTCACCGACCACGGCGTGGGCACCATGATTCGCGGTCATTGATCGTGGGGGGAGCCTCCTGCTCCCTCAGGACTGCTCTGACAAACCCCCGCGTCAAAAGCGAGGAGCGCAGCGACGCGGCAATCTCCTTGGTTGCCAAGATTGCCGCGTCGCTGCGCTCCTCGCAATGACGGCGAGCGTAGTTGAACCCGACATTGGCGATCCATCGCGAGTCATTCCGATTCGCATTAGAAACGAGACGCGATGGCGAGCGCGTTCATCCCTTTGTAAAAACCATTTTCACAAACGGGTTAACCCCAACCAACTTGACTTGTGTCAACTTTCACTTGCGTCATGCGCGGAAAATAGGCTGCGCTGATTCACAGCGCTCAAAATCTTCAACGTTTTGTTTCAGGAGGCACACAATGAAAAAAACACACATCGCGCTGGCTGTCGCCACCCTTGCGCTCTGTAGCGCAGGTCTCGCAGAAGCCGCCAACGACGAACCCATCACTCCCATTAAACCCGCCGCCAACATCAATCTCGGTCAGGTTGAATTAGGCAAAAAACTCTACTTCGACCCCCGTCTTTCCAAATCCGGTTTCATCTCCTGCAATTCCTGCCACAACCTTTCTCTGGGCGGCACCGACAATATCCCGACTTCCATCGGCGACAAGTGGCAACAAGGCCCGATCAATGCCCCGACGGTGTTGAATTCCAGCCTGAACCTCGCCCAGTTCTGGGATGGTCGCGCCGCCGATTTGAAGGCACAGGCGGGCGGGCCGATCGCCAATCCCGGCGAAATGGGTTTTACGCACGATCTGGCGATCAGTGTGCTGCAATCCATCCCCGGTTATGTACGTGAATTCAAACAGGTGTTTGGCGCCGACAAAATTGAAATTGGCGATGTCACCGCCGCCATCGCCGAGTTTGAAAAAACGCTGGTGACGCCCAATTCCCGTTTCGACCAATGGCTGCTCGGCAGGAGCGACGCGCTCACTGCGGACGAACTGGCGGGCTACAACCTGTTCAAGAATGCCGGTTGCGTCGCCTGTCACAACGGTGAAGCGGTCGGCGGCAATTCCTATCAAAAGCTGGGGATTGTTGAGCCGTACAAGACCACGAGTGGCGCCGAAGGTCGTGCTGCGGTCACGGGCGATGACGCGGATCGCTTCAACTTCAAGGTGCCGACGCTGCGTAACGTGGAACTCACCTATCCGTACTTCCACGATGGCGCGGCAAATACCCTGACGGAAGCGGTTGACATCATGGGTCGCCTGCAACTGGGTCGGAAATTCAGCGCGTCTGAAAACGCCAAGATTGTCGCCTTTCTGAAGACGCTGACTGGCAAGCAACCCAGCTTCCTGCTGCCCATCCTGCCGCCGTCTTCCGACGCGACCCCGCGTCCGACGCCGTTTGGCAAGTGAGTCTGGCGAAGTCCGCAAACAAAAACGGAAGGTTTCGACCTTCCGTTTTTTTGCTCCGGGGCGACGGCGTCTTGCCGTCGTGCGTTATCAAAGCGGCTTGGTCGGCAGTTGGTAATTACTCTGCCCCATCAGGTCGATACCGCATTCGAGTTTTTCGATCCAGTCGATGAATTCCCGGACGACCGGTTTGCCAACAAAGCGGTTGCCGTGTTGCGGCACGATTTGTTCGATGTCCAGCCGACGCACCATGTTCGCCCAGTACCGACAGACCTTGCCCGTTACAATATAGCGTTTGTGAAAAGCCGTCATGTAGGGCAGGTGCGGTGTCAGACTGTGGACAGGTTCTGCGGCTTCTTCATGGGTGACGAGCGAGGTGCCAAGGTCGCCGCTGAACAGAATTTTTGCCACCGGATCGTAAAACTGAAAATTGCCTTCGGCGTGCATGAAATGCCCCGGCAGGGCGGCGAGTTTGCATTGCCCCAAGGGAATCAGCGCGCCTTCGTCGGGAATGCCGACAATGCGATTGGAAACATCGCGCCCCGTGGTGAAGTGGGGCACGAAGCGTGTCCACAAAGCAGAAATCAGCACCTTGCAGTTGGACGCCACAAACCATTTGTTGATGGAGGCAATGATGTCGGGGTCGGGGTGCGAAGCCAGAATGTAGGTTAAATCCTTGGACGAGAAATATTTCTGCATGTCCATCAGCAGACCGGTGTAAGTCATGTTGCCGCCCGGATCAATCAGCGCGCCATGACCGTCATCGACAATCAGAAACTGGTTGCATTGCACGGCCTGGTCGGCTTTTTCGTCCACCAGATCATAAAATGCATGGACGATATGGTTGCCGTCGTTATAAAGCTCAACTGCCATGATTTCTCCTTGGTTAAGGGGGCTATTATCGCCCATGTTCCAATCAGCGGGTAAACCCGACCCAGAGCGCTAGTTGATTTCCAGGTCTGAAGGCGGCGCGACGCGCACGATTTCTGCCAGCGAGGTCAGCCCCGCCGCCACCTTTTGCGCGCCGGAAATCCGCAGCGCCAACATGCCTTCGCGGTACGCCTGTTCGCGCACATCAGCCGCCACGGTTGCTTCGCCAATCAGTTTTTTCAGTTTGGCATTCATCACCAGCAATTCGTAGATGCCGATACGCCCGGAAAAACCCGTCATCCGGCATTCCAGACAGCCTACGGGATGATAGATCCGCGTCGGTTCCTTGGATTTCCAGGGCGCGACCAGATTTTTCCAGACGGACCTATCCACCTCGCTTAAGGGTTCCGCCTTTTTGCAGTGCGGGCAAAGGGTGCGAACCAAACGCTGCGCCAGAATGCCCAACAGGGTTGCGTTGATGAGATAGCCGGGTACGCCAAGGTCTTGCAAGCGGGTAATCGCCGCTGGCGCGTCGTTGGTGTGCAGGGTGGAGAGCACCAGATGCCCGGTCAGCGCCGCCTGAATCGCCATTTCAGCGGTTTGCAGGTCGCGGATTTCGCCGATCATGATGATGTCCGGGTCTTGCCGCATCAGGGCGCGCACGCCCTCGGCAAAGCCCGTATCCAGCACCTGCTGCACCTGCATCTGGTTGAAGGCGGGTTCGACCATTTCAATCGGGTCTTCAATGGTGCAGACATTGACTTCCGGCGTCGCCAGTTGTTTCAGGGTCGAATAGAGCGTGGTGGTCTTGCCTGAACCCGTAGGCCCCGTCACCAGAATGATGCCGTTGGGACGGGCGGTCATGCTATTCCAACCCTCCAGGTCGCTGGAGGAAAAGCCCAGTTGCTTGAAATCGCGCACCAGCACTTCCGGGTCGAAAATCCGCATCACCAGTTTTTCGCCAAACGCCGTGGGCAGCGTGGACAAGCGCAATTCCACCTCATCGCCATTGGGCATCCGGGTCTTGATGCGTCCATCCTGCGGACGCCGTTTTTCGATCACGTCCATGCGCCCCAGAAGTTTGATGCGGCTGGTCATGGCGGTCATCACCACGGCGGGAATCTGATACACCTGATGCAGCACGCCGTCGATGCGAAAACGCACAATGCCGATGTCACGCCTGGGTTCGATGTGAATGTCGGAAGCGCGCTGATCGAAGGCGTATTGCCAGAGAAAATCCACAATCCGCACGACGTGCTGGTCGTTGGCGTCCAGTTGCTGATTGTTGCGCCCCAGTTCGACGAGTTGCTCGAAGCTGGATAGCCCGCCACTGTCGTTGCCTTGCTCTTCCGCTTTTTTGACCGACTTGGCGAGATTGAAGAATTCGACCTGATAACGGCTGACATCCACGGGATTGGTCAACACCCGCCGGATTTTTTTCTTCAGGATGCTTGAGAGGTCTTTTTCCCACTCGCGCAAAAAGGGTTCGCTGGTGGCGACCAGCAATTCGTTCGCATCCATGCTGATGGGCAGGATACAACGCCGCGCCGCGTAGGCGCTGGATACCACATCGGCGACGCTGACAAAATCCACCTTGAGCGGGTCAATATGCAGATAATCCAGCCCGATGCGTGCCGCCAGCCACTCGGTCAAGGCTTCCAGATGCAAAAGTTTGTGCGGCGGCGTCAGCGTGCGCCACTTTTGTTCGGCGACCACAATCAATGGATTTTGCTCATTCCCATGCCCCCGCCGCGCCTGCCGCAAATTCTGCACATCCTGCGGCGATGCCATGCCATCGGCTTCCAGCCAGTTGAGAACCTCATCCAGTTCGAGCTTGTGCTCACGTTCACGCTTGTGTTCACGGGCATGGGAAGTATTCATGGCAGTAGACGGTAATGGAAAACTGGCACTATACAACAACAGAAAAAATCAGCGACCGCGTTGCACCGCTTTATTCCGATTCGCATGAGAAGCGAGACGCGAAGACTGCCCGACCTACCTAAAATCAGGGTAGGGGCACGGCGCGATCAGGGTAGGGGCACGGCGCGCCGTGCCCCTACAACCTGGGAGCGCCGGCGTCCCGCCGGCGGGGTTGGTTCCGCGCGTAAAATCTTAAAACCGCCGGAGGGGACGCCAGCGCTCCCAGCGGCGTATTCGATTGCCGGGTTAATAGGGTCAACTGCCAAACGTCGGGCATGTGAAACATGCCCGACCTACGAGAGACCGTGGCGGCGGGTTGGGGGGGTTACCCTTAACCGTGCCC
>BNUD01000017.1 GCA_025997095.1 Betaproteobacteria bacterium
AGCAAGAGCGCGGCCAAGCGCAGGCGGGCGAGGTCGGCGAGTTCGCCCTTGCTGTGTTCGACCGCCCAATCCAGTTGGGCGCGGGCGGTCTTGGCGTCGCCGGATTCAAAGGCGTATTTTGCCGCCATGAGCGCGCCCATCCGGGCGTAGGTGGTGCCGCTGAATTTTTCGGTGAGTTCTCCGACCAGACTGCGCGCCTGCATGGGATTATTGCTGCCGATGGCTTGAAAGAGGGCGGCGTACACCACGCCCGCCTGCGAATTCTGCTTGTGTTGCCGCCAGTTCCAGCCCTGCCAGCCGACTACGCTAATGGCAATGGCGCAGATATAAATCGTGATGCGTGTGCCATAGGTTTGCCACCAGGCTTTCAGGTTGGCGATTTGTTCCTGTTCTTCCAGATCGTATGCGGCCATTTCAGTTTTCCTTTTCAGTTTCCGGGTTGAAGGTTTCGTTAAGGTAATCGGTGATGAGGTCGGCGGTCTTTTCCGCCTTGACGCGTCGCTGCCCGAAGGCTTCGTCGCGCAGATGTTTGAGTTGCACGTCGCCCGTCGCCACTTCGTCGTCACCGATAATCACGGCGAATTGCGCGCCGGAGGCGTCGGCTTTTTTCATTTGCGCCTTGAAACTGCCGCCACCGCAGTGCAGCAGCACGTCCATGCCGATGGCGCGCAGGTTTTCCGCGATTTGAAACGCCGGGCTACGGGCGCGGTCGCCCTGGTGCGCGATGTACACATCCATGCCCGTCGGTTGCGGCAGACCGTCTGCGGCTTCGAGGAGCGACACCAGACGTTCCACGCCCATCGCAAAACCGCAGGCGGGCGTGGGTTTGCCGCCCAGTTGTTCGACCAGCGCGTCGTAGCGTCCGCCCGCGCAGACTGTGCCTTGCGCGCCCAATTGTTCCGTGACCCATTCAAAGACGGTGAGATTGTAGTAATCCAGCCCACGCACCAGACGCGGGTTGATGCTAAAGGGAATGCCGACATCACGCAGAATTTGCTGCACGCCTTCAAAATGGGCGCGTGAGGCTTCACCCAGATAATCAAGCAATTTGGGCGCGCCCGCGCACATCTCTTGCAGGGCGGGATTCTTGCTGTCGAGAATCCGCAGGGGGTTGGTGTACAGGCGGCGTTTGGCGTCGTCGTCCAGAATGTCCTGGAATTTTTCCAGATAGGCGATCAGGTCATTGCGGTGGCGGGCGCGTTCTTCCGCTTCGCCCAGACTGTTGAGTTGCAGATGGAGGTCATCGAGTCCCAGGTCATCCCAGAGGCGGGCAATCATCAGGATTTGCTCGGCGTCCACGTCCGGCCCCGTAAAACCGAAGGCTTCCACGCCGACTTGATGGAACTGGCGGTAGCGCCCTTTTTGCGGGCGTTCGTGGCGAAACATCTGCCCCATGTAGTAGAGGCGTTGCGTCGTCTGGTTGGCGAGTCCGTGTTGAATCACCGCGCGCACGCAGCCCGCCGTGCCCTCTGGACGCAAGGTGAGGGCTTCGCCATTCAGACTGTCTGTAAAGGAATACATTTCCTTTTCGACAATATCGGTGACTTCGCCAATCGCCCGTTTGAAGAGCGGCGTTGGCTCGACAATGGGCATACGAATGGGCTTGTAGCCGTAGCCCTTCAGGCAACTGGCGATGACTGCTTCAAGGGTTTCCCAGTGTTCGGCTTCGGGCGGCAGGATGTCCGGCATCCCTTTGACGGATTGCAGAATTTTGCTCATGCGACTTTCTTTGCGAATTTTCGGGCGACGTACTGTTCAATGATGTGCAGGAATTCGGTGACGATGCTCTCCCCCTTCAGGGTCACGGTTTTTTCACCGTCTTCATAGACCGGCGCGGACGGCGCTTCGCCCGTGCCGGGCAGGGAAATGCCGATGTTGGCGTGTTTTGATTCGCCGGGGCCGTTGACCACGCAGCCCATTACCGCCACGCGCATGTGTTCCACGCCCGGATACCGGTTTTTCCACTCCGGCATCCGGTCGCGCAGATGCGTTTGCACGGCTTTTGCCAGTTCCTGAAAAAAAGTGGAGGCGGTGCGCCCGCAGCCGGGGCAGGCGACCACCTGCGGCGTGAAGGCGCGCAGGTTCAGGCTTTGCAGAATCTCCTGCGCGACGATGACTTCTTCTGTGCGCGCCCCGCCCGGTTCCGGCGTGAGGGAAACGCGGATGGTGTCGCCGATGCCCTGATGCAGCAAGACGGCGAGCGCCGCCGTGGAAGCGACGATGCCCCTGGAACCCATGCCCGCTTCGGTCAGCCCCACATGCAGGGCGTAGCGGGAACGGGCGGCGAGTTCGCGGTAAATGGCAATCAAATCCGGCGCGTTGGACACCTTGCAGGAAAGGATGATGTGTTTGCCCGGCAGCCCCAGAGCTTCGGCTTGCAGGGCGGATTCCAGCGCCGAGGCGATCATCGCCTCGCGCATGATTTCGGAATTTTCTTTCGGCACATGCCGACGCCTGTTTTCGTCCATCAGGCGAGCGAGCACAGAATGGTCGAGACTGCCCCAATTGACGCCGATGCGCACCGGTTTTTCATGGCGACAGGCAAGCTCGATCATGGCGGCGAATTGCGCGTCCTTTTTTTTGCCAAAGCCCACATTGCCGGGGTTGATGCGGTATTTGGCGAGCGCCTGCGCGCATTCGGGATGTTCGGCGAGCAGGCGATGTCCGTTGTAATGAAAATCGCCAATCAGGGGCACAGAGCAGTTCATGCGCTCCAGGCGCGCGCGGATTTCCGGCACGGCGGCGGCGGCTTCCGGCGTATTTACCGTGACACGCACCAGTTCCGATCCGGCGCGCGCGAGTTCGGCGCACTGGTGGGCGGTGGCGGTGGCATCCGCCGTATCGGTGTTGGTCATCGCCTGCACCACCACGGGCGACTTGCCGCCCAGGGGGACATTGCCGACCTGACAACCATGCGTGGCGGGCTGGCAAGGCAGTTTGCCGCAGAGACTCGAAGACATGGGCATAGGACAAATCAGGGCAGAACGACGCGCGCGATGTCGCTGTCGGCGCTGGGGCGCAGGGTCACGGGCTGTCCCTGATAGCGGAGTTTCACGCCGGAAGCCCGCCCGATGATGACCGTCAGGGGCGGCGCGCCCGCGACTTCATGTTGCGTGCCGGCGGGGTGCTGAGCGGAAGAAAGGGTTTTGCCGGTTTTGTCGCGGATTTCGACCCAGGAGGTGTCACTGAAATCGAGGTGGACGCGGGCGTTGGCGGCTGTTGGTACGGCTGGCGCTGCTGCGGCTGGATCGGTTGCGGGGGTTGGTCTGGCGTTTGCGGGCGTTGCGGGAGTTTGGGGCGCGGGCGCGGCGGTGTTGGCGTTTGCGTCTACAGGAATGAGTACTTCGGGATCGGATGCTGCGGTTGCGCCGTCGCTTTCTTCCGACAGGATTTCCAAGTCTTCCAGAAATGGCTGATTCGCTTCGGGCTGGGCGTTTTGTTCGCTGTCAGAACCCTGCTTGCCCAGCGATTCAATCCATTGTTCGGGCAGAAAAAAATAGAGCGCGGCAGCGATGGCAACCAGCGCCAGACCGGCAACGACGGTCAGCAAATCCCGATTGACGCCGCGCCTCTGTCCCGGCATGGCGACATGGGTGGATTCCGGCAGTTCCAGCTTGGGCGCGGGCAGTTCATTGGCACCATCAAGAAGATTCATCAGGGGTGCGGGGTCGATGTGCACGGCACGGGCGTAATTTCGCACGAAGCCGCGCACGAAGGTCTTGCCCGGCAAGGCGGACACATCCCCCGTTTCCAGCGCGCGCACCTGTTTTTCGCCCAGACGCAGACGTTCGGCGATTTCGGTGACGCTGAGTTGCTGTGCTTTTCTTGCGGCTTCAAGCTGACGCCCCACCTGAATTTCCACCGCCAGCGACGAGGTTTTTTCTGCGCTGTCGGTGACGGGCGCGGTCACGGTATCCGTCATTCGTAAGTACCCTTGAGAAATTCCTGATATTCCAGAGAGCTTGGATAGAGCCGCCGCAATTGCGCGGTGAGGCTCTTTTCTTCCACGTCATGTCCCAGCTTGTGTTCGACGCGCACCCCCAGCCAGAGGGCTTCCGGCGGCGGGTCGCCCCCGGCTTGCCAGACTTCCTGCAAACGGTTGCGGGCTTCCGTCAGATTGCCTTCCTTGTACGCCAGCGTGGCGAGATGCACTTGCACTTGCGGCACGTTGCTGCGCGAGAAGCGCAGGGCTTGCAGCAGATAGGCGCGCGCGTCAACCAGTTCGCCCGCTTTGAGGGCGCAGGAACCGGCGTTGATGTAAGCGAGTTCCGGCGTGGTGTAGAGCGGATTCTTGACGGCGGCGAGGAAATAGGGAATTGCTGCCTTTTCCTTGCCGCTTTGACAGAGGAACCAGCCGTAATTGTTGTTGATGTCCGGGTCGTTGGGCGCGATGCCCAATGCCCGCTTGAAATCGGTTTCCGCTGCCGCGAATTCGCGCAGCGAGGTATACACCAGCGCGCGCATACTGTAGGCGGAAGCGTAATTCGGATCCGCCGCAAGGGCGATTCCGGTTTCTTCCAGCGCAATTGCCATCGCGTCCGCCTGATAATAGAGCGACGCCAGTTCCGTGTGCAGACGCGCCTGGTTGCGGGCGTCGCTGACAATCTCGTTGGAGTGGGTGGATTGCGGCACCACGATTTGCGCCTGGCTTGGCAGGAACGCAAAGCTTGACAGACATACCGCCAGCGCGGGGAAGAATTGCTTCATCATGAACAAACTCCGGTTGAGACATCTCCTTTTCAGGGAGATAATCAAGCGCGGGAGAGGCGTAACCTCTTCCGTGCTGTGTCGCCCGGTCACGGGCGTGGATTGAAACATGGTCTTTGCTCCTCCAGCATGAACGCGCGGGTGGCGCGCGCACTGCGTTGTGTTTTATCGTGAATTTGCCCGGCGAGCTGCCCGCACGCGGCAAAGATGTCATCGCCCCGCGTTTTGCGCGTGGTGGTGACAACGCCCGCTTGCATCAGCACATCGGCAAAACGGCGGATGCGGTCGGAACGGGCGCGGCGGTAAGGCGAGCCGGGAAAAGGGTTGAAAGGGATGATATTAAACTTGCAGGGCACCCGCCGCGTCAAGGCGAGCAATTCTCTGGCATCGTGCTCGTGGTCGTTGATTCCGTCAATCAATACATATTCAAAAGTCACGAAGTCGCGCGGCGCCTTGTCCAGATAACGCAGACAGGCCGCCATCAATTCCTTGAGCGGATATTTTTTGTTGATGGGGACGAGTTCATCGCGCAGCCTGTCGTTGGGCGCGTGCAGGGAGACCGCCAGCGCGACCGGACAGGCGTCGGAGAGCGCGTCCATCGCCGGAATAATGCCGGAAGTTGACACCGTCACCCGCCGCCGCGAAAGCCCGTAAGCGTTGTCGTCCAGCATCAGGGTGAGGGCGGCGACGGTGTTGTCGAAATTGGCAAGCGGCTCGCCCATGCCCATCAACACCACATTGGAAATGACGCGCTCGCCTTTCGGGTCGCGCCCCAATGCCTTGTTCGCCTGCCAAAGCTGACCGATGATTTCGGCAGTCGTCAGATTGCGGTTGAAGCCCTGCCTGCCGGTCGAGCAAAACGAACACTCCAGCGCGCAACCCGCCTGAGTGGAGACGCAGAGCGTGCCGCGCGCCGTTTCCGGGATGAACACCGTTTCCACGGCGTTGCCGCCGCCGACATCGAACAGGAATTTGCGTGTGCCGTCGCCCGAAGCCCGGTCGGAGATGAGCGGCGGCGGCGTGACGCAGGCTTCTGCCGTGAGCTTGGCGCGCAGGGTTTTGGCGAGGTCGCTCATGTCCGCAAAATCCGCCGCGCCAAAACGATGCAGCCAGCGCAACACCTGGGTGGCGCGAAAGGGCTTTTCACCCCGCGCGGCAAACCAGGCGGTGAGTTGGGCGGCATCGAAGTCGAGCAGATTTTGCATGGGCTGATTTGGATTAGCGACCGCTGTAAATGTTCAGACCGGGGAAGAAAAACGCGGTTTCCACGGCAGCCGTATCGGGGCCGTCGGAACCGTGCACGGCGTTGGCGTCAATGGATTCGGCGAAATCGGCGCGAATGGTGCCGGGCGCGGCCTTCTTCGGGTCGGTCGCACCCATCAGTTCGCGGTTTTTGGCGATGGCGTTTTCACCTTCCAGAATCTGCACGGCAACCGGACCGGAAGTCATGAAATCCACCAGATCCTTGTAGAAAGGACGTTCCTTGTGCACGGCGTAAAACTGCCCCGCTTCCTGCGCGGACAACCAGACGAGCTTGGATGCGATGATTTTCAGACCATTGTCTTCAAAGCGGGAATAAATCTTGCCAATCACGTTTTTCTTGACGGCATCGGGTTTGATGATGGAAAGGGTGCGTTCAATCGCCATGTGAAACTCCATGTAGCTAAAGGGTTGAAAACTGATGATTCTACCACGCGAGAGCGAGGCTTTAGGGTTTTGACGGCGGAGCGCGCAGGGCAGGACGGACGACGGCACACCGGGGGCACGGCACGCCGTGCCCCTACGGGGAATGGGCGGATCATATGTAGGGGCACGGCGTGCCGTGCCCCGGCGTACCGTCGCCGTCATTGCGAGGAGCGCGGCAGTCAGGCGGCGATGAACGTGTCGCTGTAACGGAGCAACTGCTTGTTATGCGTTATCAGGCGCATTGGCGCTGTGATCGCTTGCGCGGCCAACATCCGGTCGAACGGGTCGCGGTGTATTGGCGGCAGTTTCCCGGCGTATATGGCATGTTGTGCGGTGATGGGCAAGAGGAAGAAGCCTGTTTGCAGGAAGAAGTCATGCGCTTCGTCGGCGTTTCCCTGTCTTAAACCGACACAGCCGCCAACGCCTGTTCCAGGTCGGCAATCAAGTCGTCGACGTGTTCGATGCCGACGGAGAGGCGAATCAAATCTTCCGACACACCCGCTTTTTTCAGTTCTTCGCCGGAGAGCTGGCGGTGGGTGGTGGAAGCCGGGTGGCAGGCGAGGCTCTTGCTGTCGCCGATATTGACCAGACGGGTAAAGAGTTGCAGGGCATCCTGGAAGGCAATGCCGCTCTGGATGCCGCCCTTGACGCCGAAGGAGAGGATGCCGGAGGCGCGACCGCCCAGGTATTTTTGCGCCAGCGCGTAATCCCGACTATCCGGCAGCGCGGCGTAAGTGACCCAATTCACCTTGGGGTGTTTTTTCAGATAATTTGCGATTTTCAGCGCGTTTTCGCAGATGCGATCCATCCGTAGCGCAAGGGTTTCGATGCCTTGCAGAATCAGGAAGGCATTGAAGGGGCTGATGGCGGGACCCATGTTTCTGAGCGGCACGACGCGGGCGCGTCCGATGTAGGCGGCTTCGCCCAGGGCTTCGGTGTAGACCACGCCGTGATAGGCGGGGTCGGGTTCGTTCAGGCTGCGGAATTTTTCCTTGTGCGCCGCCCAGGGGAATTTTCCGCTGTCGATAATCGCGCCGCCGATGGAGTTGCCATGTCCGCCCAGATATTTGGTCAGCGATTGCACCACGATGTCCGCGCCATGCTCGAAAGGACGGCAGAGGTAGGGCGAGGGCACGGTGTTGTCGACAATCAGGGGCACATGGTTGCGGTGGGCGATTTCCGCGAGTTTTTCAAAATCGGTGATATTGCCCAGCGGGTTGCCGATGGATTCGCAGAACACCGCCTTGGTGCGCTCGTCAAACAGCGATTCAAAGGAAGCCGGGTCGCGCGGGTCGGCAAAGCGGACTTCGACGCCGTAAGAGGGCAGGGTGTGCGAAAACAGGGTGTAGGTGCCGCCATACAGGGCGGATGAACTGACAATGTTGTCCCCTGCCCTGGCGATGGTTTGAATGGACGCGGTGATGGCAGCCATTCCGGAAGCCAGCGCCAGTGCGGCAATCCCGCCTTCCAGCGCCGCCAGCCGTTTTTCCAGCACATCTTGCGTGGGATTCATGATGCGGGTGTAGATGTTGCCGGGCACCTTCAAATCGAACAGGTCAGCCCCGTGCTGCGAATTGTCAAAGGCGTAGGAAGAAGTCTGATAAATGGGCACCGCCACCGCCTTGGTGGTGGGGTCAGGACTATAACCAGCATGGACGGCAAGGGTTTCGAGTTTCATGGGGTTCCTTTGTTTTGACGACGGAAAGTGAGGGAGTGTAGCAAAGGAAAGAAACGGGTGTCAGACGGGATGGGTATGAGCAAATATGTTTTTGGGAGGGTTACGCTGCGCTTACCCACTCGACGCCACTATGTCACGTTCATGAATTTCATCACGGTCAAACCGGAAGCTGGCAGGCATACGACCACGAAACTGCCGCAAGCGGGCAAGCCGCGAATCTCTCTTGCTCTTGGTACAACCGAAGAAGGTGAATGCGGCGAAGACGGTTAGCGCCAGAATGCCGATGCTGGTTGTCGTTTTCATGTATTTCTCCTCACAGGAAACGCAGCACTTAGGGTAGTTGAGCGTAGCGTTATCCACCATTTTGCCTATGAATGAGCTTGACCGCAAAATGCTGGAAGGCAATTCGTGAACCGCCCCAACGGGTTCCGGCGCATGATTCAGCCCACTATTTGACGCCCATAATTTTTGTTTATACAATAAATTCATGGATTACGAGTTTGACCCCGACAAAGACAAACAGAATCAGCAGAAGCATGGCGTATCGCTACTGCTGGCGGAAGGCTTTGAATGGGATACGGCGACCACGCGCGCGGATACCCGTTTTGATTACGATGAAGAACGCTATGAAGCGACGGGATACGTGGGGGATCGCCTGTATGTGATGATTTTTTGTTGGCGGAAAGAAGCGCTGCGTGTCATCAGTTTTCGACCTGCCACGCCCAAGGAGGTAAGACGTTATGCCCAAGCTTAAACCCGACACCATCTATCCCACGGAAGCGGAGGAGGCCGCTATTTACGAGGGCATTGCCGCTGATCCGGAGGCGCGGGAACTGGACGATGAGTGGTTCAAAACCGCAAAACCCGTCCGCGAAGTTTTTTCACCCGAAGTCTTTGCGGCGCTGAAAAAGCCGGGGCGCGGACGCCCCAAGGCGGAAAATCCCAAGGTATTTACCGCAATCCGTCTGGACGCCGATCTGATTGAAACTTTCAAGGCGACAGGCAAGGGTTGGAACACCCGAATCAATGCTGCATTGCGCCAGTATCTTAGCGAACACCCTTTTCAGAAATCAGCGCTGTAATTCGGGCACGGCACGCCGTGCCCCTACGGTTTCCAGCGGAACGGATTCACTCGGCAGGTCTGTAAAACTTCACGGTTTTGTTGGCAATATCCAGTTTTACGATGCCACCTCGTTCGCCCAGAAATATATTGTCATCATCAACAACGGCTATCGAATTTGGTGCGAATTTGAAATATTTTTTTGATAGTTCTATACCAAATTCGTATAAATGTTGTTTTTTTGCGTTGTGAATCTGGTAAAGTTTAAGGGTTTCGTTAAAAGCATATTCTGATTCTTTCGTTGCTTCTATTTCTATATACCCTTTGGTTACGACAAATATTTTATCCTGATATGTTGTATATAATATTGGATGCTCATCAGTAAAATTTGTTACTTCATGATAGGTAAATCTGTCACCCGTGGCTTCAAGTTCAAACAATGCGCCGTATACGCTTGTCATGTGATTAAGCCCTTGAATAAAATAAATTTTATTTTCGTGTGTAAAGATGAATTGTGTATTTCCGTCCTTGATTTTTATGGGTTTTTTCGTTGTGTCGGCAGGGCGAAAAAGCAGTTCTCCGCCCCATTCTCCGTTGTCTGTTCCAATCAGTATCCCATTTTCAATTTTAAGATTGCATCTACCTTTCGTGACTTCAAGTTTATTATCAACGACTTGAACCGAGAAGTTATCTATATCGCTGGCGTGCCCGGAAAATAAAGGTGCGATTTCAACAAAATCTTCCGGAACAGTTCTCGTTGTCTGAGCATGGCTGTTCAGACAAAAAAGGCTCAATACCACGAACAGGATGCGTTGCATTTTGCCTTCTCCTTTACGAAACTACCCGACCGTCTTGTCCCGTTCGATCAGCGCGTAAGCCGAATGGTTATGGATGGACTCAAAGTTTTCCGATTCCACCACATAGGCGTCGATGCGGGGTTCGGCGTTCAGGCGGGCGGCAACGTCGCGCACGAGGTCTTCGACGAATTTGGGGTTGTCGTAGGCGCGTTCGGTGACGAATTTTTCGTCCGGGCGTTTTAAGAGACCGTAGAGTTCGCTCGACGCTTGGGTTTCAGCGATGGCGATGATGTCTTCTATCCACATGAAGGCGTTGGTTCGCACGGTGATGGTGACGTGCGAACGCTGGTTGTGCGCGCCGCGCTCGGAGATTTCCTTGGAACAGGGGCAAAGACTGGTGACGGGGGTGACGACTTTCAGGCGCATACGGATTTTGCCGTTCTGGATGTCGCCAATGAAGGTGATGTCATAATCCATCAGACTTTTCACGCCGGAGACGGGGGCGGTTTTGTTGATGAAATAGGGAAAATTCATCTCGATGTGCCCGCTTTCGGCTTCCAGTCGTTCCACCATTTCTTTCAACATGGCGGGGAAGTTTTTCACGGAAATTTCTTCTTCGTGGCTGTTCAGAATTTCCACGAAGCGCGACATGTGCGTACCCTTGAAATTGTGCGGCAGCCCCACGTACATATTGAAAGTGGCGATGGTTTGCTGGATGCCCCGGTCTTTGTCGCTGACGCGGATGGGGTGGCGTATGGATTTGATGCCGACCTTGTTGATGGCGAGGTGGCGGGTGTCTGCCGAGTTCTGCACGTCGGGGATGTTGGGCGTGGCGTTCATGGGGTTCCTGAATTTTTTGTTGGAGAATGATTTTTCCGGGTTTTGAGGACGGATTCTACGATGCCTTGGGCGTCGAGTCCGAGTTCTGCGAGCAATTCGCCCTGTTCGCCGTGGTCGATGAAACGGTCCGGCAGCCCAAGTTGCAGCAGCGGCGTGTTGATGCCGTGTTCTGTCAAAAGCCGCGCCACTTCCGAGCCTGCGCCACCAATCAGGGCGTTTTCTTCGAGGGTGACGATGAGCGCGTGGCTTTTTGCCAGTTGCAATACCAGTTCAACATCCAGGGGCTTGATGAAGCGCAGGTTGGCGACGCTGGCGTTCAGGGTTTCGGCGGCGGCGAGGGCAGGGGCGACCATGCTGCCGACGGCGAGCAAGGCGACCTCTTTCCCTTCGCGCAACAGCACGCCTTTGCCGACGGGCAGGGGTTCAAGATGATCCGCCAATATCGCGCCATTGCCGCTATTGCCACTTGTCCCGCGTGGATAGCGCACGGCGGTGGGGCAGTCAAGCGTAAAGGCGGTGGAGAGCATCTGCCGACATTCCGCTGCGTCCGCTGGCGCCATGATGACCATGTTGGGGACGCAGTTCAAAAAGGAGAGGTCGAACGCGCCGTGGTGCGTCGCGCCGTCCGCGCCGACCAGTCCGCCCCGGTCGATGGCGAAGACGACGGGCAGGTTTTGCAACGCCACATCGTGAATCAACTGGTCGTAGGCACGTTGCAGGAAGGTGGAATAAATGGCGACAACCGGCTTCAAACCCTCCGCCGCCAGCCCTGCGGCGAAGGTGACGGCGTGTTGCTCGGCAATGCCCACGTCGTAATAACGGTCGGGAAATTGCTCGGCAAAGCGCACCATGCCGGAACCTTCGCGCATGGCGGGCGTGATGCCGATGAGTCGTTCGTCCGCCGCCGCCATGTCGCAGAGCCAGTCACCGAACACTTGCGTACAGGTACGTTTGGCGTGCGCCGTTACTGATGCGGTGATGCCGGTTTCGGCATCGAACTTGCCGACGCCGTGGTAGAGAATGGGATTTTCTTCCGCCTGCGGGTAGCCCTGCCCCTTGCGCGTGAGGATGTGCAGGAATTGCGCGCCTTTTAACTTTTTGATGTTGTCCAGCGTCGGCACCAGCGCGGATAAATCGTGACCGTCGATGGGACCATAATAGTGAAAACCGAATTCCTCAAACAGCGCGCCCGGCGTAATCATGCCTTTTACATGCTCCTCGGCGCGGCGGGCGAGTTCAAGGAGCGGCGGGGCAACCCCCAGCATATGTCGCCCGACCTTGCGGGCGGCGTTGAAGGTCTTGCCCGACATCAGCCGCGTCAGGATATTGTTCAGTGCGCCCACGGGCGGCGAGATGGACATTTCGTTGTCATTCAAAATCACCAGCATGTCGGCATCCGCGACGCCCGCGTTGTTCAGGGCTTCAAACGCCATGCCGGCGGACATCGCGCCATCGCCGATGATGGCGACCGCCTTGCGCGTTTCTCCCTTTTGTTTCGCCGCCAGCGCCATGCCCAGCGCGGCAGAAATGGAGGTGGAAGAATGCCCGACGCCAAAGGTGTCGTAAGGCGATTCCGCGCGACGGGGAAAGCCGGAAATGCCGTCTTTCATGCGTAACCGCGCCATGTCCTCGCGCCGTCCGGTCAAAATCTTGTGCGCGTAACTTTGATGCCCGACATCCCACACCAGCCGGTCTTCCGGCGTGTTGAACACATAATGCAGGGCGATGGCGAGTTCCACCGTGCCCAGATTGGAAGACAAATGCCCGCCCGTGCGGGAAACGGAATCGACCAGAAAGGCGCGCAACTCCGTCGCCAGCGCTGGCAATTGCGCGCGTTCGAGTTGGCGCAGGTCGGCGGGGGATTGGATCGCGTCCAGCAGGGGATAAAGGTCTGCGCGCATCAGAATTGCCGATGACAAATAAAATCAGCGAGGTCAAGCAGGCGATTCGCCCTGGCGCCGAAACCAGCGAGCGCCGCGCGCGCGTCCTGATACAGATCATCGGCATAACGCCGCGCCGCTTCCAGACCGAGCAGGCTTACATAAGTCGGCTTGTCGGCAGCCGCGTCCTTGCCCGCCGTCTTGCCCAGCGTGGCGGTGCTGGCGGTGCAATCCAGCACATCATCCACCACCTGAAAGAGGAGACCGATGCGTTTGGAAAAATGGTCGAGCCGTTCAATCTCCGCCGCAGGCAATGCCTGCTCGCCGCAAGCCGCGCCCAACAATACGGCGGCGCGAATCAACGCGCCGGTTTTCATGGCGTGCATCAACTCCAGTTCCGGCTGATTCAGCGGGCGACCGACAGACGCCAGATCCACCGCCTGCCCGCCCGCCATGCCCAACGAACCGCTGGCGTGGGCGAGCAAGGCCAGCATTTCAATCTGCCGCGCGGCATCGGCAAGACCGGGCGCGGCCAGCAACTCGAAAGCGCGTGTTTGCAGCGCATCGCCCGCCAATAACGCTGTCGCCTCGTCGAATTCAATATGGCAAGTCGGACGACCGCGCCGCAGCACATCGTCGTCCATGGAAGGCAAATCGTCGTGAATCAGGGAATAAGCGTGAATCAACTCCACCGCCAACGCCGCTGCAATCCGGCATTCTGGACGCGCGTCAACCAACTCGCCCGCCGCGAAGGTGAGCAAAGGTCGCACCCGCTTGCCGCCGCCCAACGCCGCGTAACGCATGGCGTCATGCAGCCGCGCGGGAATCGTGCCCGCAGCGGGCAAGCGCTCGCCCAATGCCGCCTCAACTTCCGCCTGTACAGCGCCCATCCAGCGTTGAAAATCCTCGCTCACGCGCCTTCTCCTGAAATTGCGTTGGCGCTCGCATCCATCACCCTGATTTTCTGTTCCGCCACCGAGAGTTGCCCCTGACAATGCTGCAACAACGCCATCCCACGCCGATAAGCGTCAATGGAATCTTCCAGTTCCAGCTCCCCCCCTTCCATGCGCGCCACCAGTTTTTCCACTTCGGCAAGCGCAGTCTCAAATTTCAGGTCGGCGGGGAGGGATTCGGGGGCGGATTTGGCTTTGGACATGGGCTGGAACACGTATTCTGGCGGAAGCGGTGAGATTCGAACTCACGAACGGTTTCCCGTTGCCGGTTTTCAAGACCGGTGCAATCGACCACTCTGCCACACTTCCGTAAAATTTTCCGGACGCGCGCATCCGGAGAAGGCGGATTCTAGCATAGGCTACGTGTTACGACAGGTACGTTGTCCAAATCCGCCAGGGCAATCTGAGATTAGAAACGAGACGCGAAGACTGCCCGAAGACAGTGTGATTGCACGGCAAGGTGAAGTCGACAAAGGTTCGGTTTTAATGCGAACCGGAATCAACCCGTTCTGTCCATCGCAGCCATAGCCGCAGGCGGCGCAGATTCTGGGCGTCGGCGCTGTCAGGCAACAAGACAAGCACACCACGCTTCGGTGTGTCCGCCGTGACGGCAAAGGGAACATTGGTGTCGTAGCGCCACGCGAAGACGCAGAGCCAAGGCAAGACCAGGGCGGCGCTTTCCAGACGGGCGGGCAGAGGCGGCGGGGCGCTTCCGGGCAACACCAGCCCCAAATCGCCCTGCGGGTACAGCCATAAGGACTGCGGTTGCCGCTCTGTGTAATGGCGCACAGCGTAAATAAAGCTCGCCATCAGAAATAGCGCGGCGGTGAATTTCGCCCACAGAGGCAAGGCGGCAAGGCATATGCCCAGAGCCGCCAGCGCATGTGTACACGTCAGAAAGCGCAGAAAAAGACGTGAGCGGGCAAGTTCAATGATGACGGGGAACTGCACCGCTCAACTCTTGACGGGACTTAAATCCGTTTGAACACCAGTGAACCGTTGGTGCCGCCGAAGCCGAAATTATTGTTCAGACCGATGTCGATTTTCATCTCGCGCGCCGTGTTGGCGCAGTAGTCGAGATCGCATTCGGGGTCCTGGTCAAAAAGGTTGATGGTCGGGGGGGAGACCTGATGATGGAGCGCCAGCACGGTAAACAGCGATTCCACGCCACCCGCGCCGCCCAACAGGTGTCCGGTCATGGATTTGGTGGAATTGACCGTGAGCTTGTAGGCGGCATCGCCGAAAGCGAGCTTGATGGCGTCGGTTTCGTTTTTGTCGCCCAAAGGCGTGGACGTGCCGTGGGCATTGACGTATTGCACGGCGTCGGGGTTGACCCCGGCATCTTTCAGGGCGTTCTGGATGCAGCGTTTGGGACCGTCTGCGTTGGGCGCGGTCATGTGGTAGGCGTCGCCGCTCATGCCGAAGCCAATCAATTCGGCGTAGATTTTCGCGCCGCGCGCGCGGGCGTGTTCGTATTCTTCCAGTACCAGCACACCCGCGCCTTCGCCCATCACGAAACCATCACGCCCCTTGTCCCAGGGACGGCTTGCCGTGGCGGGGTCGTCGTTGCGCGTCGACAGGGCGCGCGCGGCGGCGAAACCGGCGACGCACAAGGGGGAAATGGTGGCTTCCGCCCCGCCCGCCACCATCACGTCGGCATCGCCGTACTTGATGATACGCGCTGCCGCGCCGATGGAATGGGTGCCGGTGGTACAGGCCGTGACCATGGCGATATTCGGTCCCTGAAAACCATAGCGAATCGAGAGATTGCCGGAAACCATGTTGATGATGGTGCCGGGCACAAAGAAGGGCGAAACCTTGCGCACGCCGGTATTCAGAAATTCCTGCGCGCCTTCTTCAATCATGGGCAAACCGCCGATGCCGGAGCCGACGCAAACGCCGATGCGCTCTATATCCTTGGCTTTTTCCAGACTGGCGTCCTGCACCGCCTGAATGCCTGCCGCCATGCCGTAATGGATGAAGGTATCCATGCGGCGGGCGTCTTTGGGCGTGATGTACGCGCCGACATCGAAATCACGCACTTCCCCGGCAATGCGGCAGGGGAAAGTGGAAGCGTCGAATTTGCTCAACGCGCGGATGCCGGACTTTCCCGCCAGGATATTGCGCCATGCCGTTTCAACGGTATTGCCCACGGGACTGATGATGCCAAGGCCGGTAACGACCACTCTGCGATGTGTCAACTTGAACTCCATCGTACTTAAAATGAAGGCCGACTATTCGCCGTCGGCCTTGAAAATCATACCTTTGTGATCAGGTATGCTGTTTAATTCTTCGGATGCGCGAGGATGTAATCGACCGCCTGTTGCACGGTCGTGATTTTTTCCGCTTCTTCGTCGGGAATCTCACATTCGAATTCTTCTTCGAGCGCCATCACCAGTTCGACGGTATCCAGAGAGTCGGCGCCCAGATCTTCCACAAAAGAAGATTCCAGCTTGACATCGGCTTCATTTGAACCCAGTTGCTCGGCGACGACTTTCTTGACGCGCTCAACGATTTGTTCTTGTGACATTGAAAAACTCCTTCCCAGATAGGGATATTGAAAAAACTCCAGCAGTTTACCAAATCAGGTGACAGATGTCAGGTTACAGGTGACAGTTCGTGACAGTTATTTACCGGCGGCAAAGCCGCCGCATCTTGCTGTCACCTGACACCTGCCACCTGTCACCCGTTTCAGGCATCAGATGTCAGGAATCAGGTATCAGTATTTTACTGGCGGCTTCGCCGCCGCATTTTACTGACACTTGTCACCCGATAAACATTCCACCATTAACGTGCAGCGTCGTGCCTGTAATGTAGGCTGCGGCAGGCGACGCCAGAAAAGCAACGGCGGCGGCGACATCTTCCGGCTGACCGGGGCGGGCAAGCGGGATGCTCGCCAGTAACGCGGCGCGGTGCGCTTCCGGCAGGTCGCGGGTCATGGCGGTGTCGATGAAACCCGGCGCGACGCAATTCACGGTGATGTTACGACTCGCCAGTTCACGCGCCAGCGCCTTGCTCAAGCCTTCGACGCCCGCTTTGGCGGCGCAGTAGTTGGCTTGTCCGGCATTGCCCGCATGACCGACGACCGACGTGATATTGACGATGCTGCCGCGCCGCGCCTTCATCATGCCGCGCATGGTGGCGCGGCAAAGACGGAACACGGCTTTGAGATTGGTGTCCAGCACGGCGTCCCATTCCTCGTCTTTCATCCGCATGGCGAGGTTGTCGCGGGCGATACCGGCGTTATTCACCAGTATGCCGACCGTGCCGAATTCTTTTTCGATGCCCGCCAATGCCGCGTCGATTTGCGACGGGTCGCGCACATCCAGCGCCACGCCGCGCCCTTGCAGGTTTTCGGCGGCAAGATAGGCGGAAATGTCTGCCGCGCCCGCTTCGTCGGTTGCGGCGCCGACGACGGTCGCGCCTTGACGTGCCAGTTGCAGGGCAATCGCCTTGCCGATGCCACGCGGCGCCCCGGTGACGAGGGCAATTTGTCCTTGCAGGCTCATGCGTCTACTCCAGTCAGTGCGGTTTCGAGCGCGGCGAAATCAGCGAGCGCAATGCCGGTCACGCCTTCGGCACAACGCCTGGTCAAGCCTGCCAGTACCTTGCCGGGACCGCATTCGACCACCTGGGTTACGCCCAGAGCCGCCATTTTTTGAATCGTTTCCACCCAGCGCACAGGATGAAACGCCTGCCGCACCAGTGCGTCAAGGATGCGTTCAGGGTCGGTTTCCACTGCCACATCCACATTGTTGATGACCGGAATTTCGGGCGTGGCGATTTGAATGGTTTTTAGATGCGCCGCCAGCTTTTCCGCCGCCGGACGCATCAGGGATGAATGGAAAGGCGCGGAAACCGGCAAAGGCAAAGCGCGTTTCGCGCCTTTTTCCTTGCAAGCTTGCATGGCGCGTTCCACTGCCGCTTTGTGACCCGCGATCACGGTTTGCCCGGCGGCGTTGAAATTGACCGCTTCCACGATTTCGCCCTGCGCGGATTCGGCGCAGGCGGCGAGGATTTTATCGTCGTCCAGCCCCATGACCGCCGCCATCGCACCCGTCCCCAGCGGCACGGCTTCCTGCATGGCTTTTGCGCGCAGGCATACCAGCGGCACGGCATCCTTGAACGCCAGCGCGCCGGAAGCGACCAGCGCGGCGTATTCGCCCAGGCTATGCCCGGCGAGCACGGCGGGCGTTTTGCCGTTTTTTTCTTGCCACAAACGCCAGACGGCGATGCCCGCCGTCAGCATCACGGGCTGGGTATTGACGGTTTGGGAAAGTTGTTCCGGCGTGCCCGCGCTGACCATTTGCCAGAGGTCTTCGCCCAGGGCGGCGGAAGCCTCGTCGAAGGTGGCGCGCAGTACGGAAGAATCCCCATACGCCGCCATCATGCCCACGGATTGCGAGCCTTGACCGGGAAAAACAAACGCAAAAGACATGTGCCGCTCCTTAAAATTCAAACAGTACCGCGCCCCAGGTGAAGCCGCCGCCGACGCCTTCAAGCAGCACGCGCTGACCACGCCCGATGCGTCCGTCACGCACGGCTTCATTCAGCGCGAGGGGAACGGAAGCGGCGGAAGTGTTGCCGTGGCGCGCCACGGTCGTCACCACTTTTTCATGCGGCAGTTTCATTTTGCGGCTGGTCGCGTCGATGATGCGGATGTTCGCCTGATGCGGCACCAGCCAATCCACGTCGCCGCTGGCGATGCCGGCGGCGACGCAACATTCTTCCGCCACGCTGGCGAGCACACGCACGGCGGTCTTGAATACGGCATGACCTTCCATCCGCAGAAAAGGATCGCCCCAGATTTTGCCGTTGCGAACCTGTCCGGGCACCGAGAGAATGTCGACCAGACTGCCGTCGGCGTGCAAGGCGGAAGCGAGGATACCGGGTTTTTCGGAGGCTTCCAGCACCACCGCGCCCGCGCCGTCGCCGAACAGTACGCAGGTGCCGCGATCATGCCAGTCGAGGATGCGGGAAAACACGTCCGCGCCCACCACCAGCGCCTTTTTGTGGCTGCCTGAACGAATAAATTTGTCGGCAATGGCGAGCGCGTGAATGAAGCCGCTGCACACCGCCTGCACGTCGAACGCCGTCGCGCCCTTGTTGCCCAGCGCGCCTTGCAGGATGCAGGCGGTGCTGGGGAAAATGTAATCGGGCGTCGAGGTGGCGACGATGATCAAATCCAGATTGGCGGAGGCAACCCCTGCCATATCCAATGCCCCTCCAGCGGCAATCGCCGCCATCTGGCTGGCGGTTTCGCCAGGCGCGGCGAGGTGGCGGAAGCGGATGCCGGTGCGCTCAACGATCCATTCGTCGCTGGTGTCGATGCCGCGCGCGGCAAGGTCGTGGTTACTGACGGGCTGACCGGGCAAATACCCCCCCACTCCGGTCAGGCGGGCGTAAATGGACATCAAAGACTCTCCTTGCCAGTATTTTTTTCTTCCTGCCGTGCGTGCAATTCTGCCAGACGGGCGCTGATGCGTTCTACAACATGATTGCTGGCGGCGTCGAAGGCGCGTGCGATGGCCTGCCCGAAGGCGTAGGCGTCCGCCGAGCCGTGGCTCTTGATGCTAAGCCCTTTCAGCCCCAACAGGCTGGCGCCGTTGTAATAGCGATGGTCGAAACGCGCCTTGAATTTTTTCAACACGGGCAGGGCAAGCAGGGCTGAGAATCTGGTAAAGGCGTTGCGGCTGAATTCTTCTTTCAGGGAGAAAGCGAGCATCTGCACCAGCCCTTCCGAGGCTTTCAGGGTCACGTTGCCCACAAAGCCGTCGCAAACGATCACATCCGCCTCGCCCTTGTAGATGCCGTCGCCTTCCACGTTGCCGATGAAATTCAGACCGGAAGTTTTCAACAATTCCGCCGCCTGTTTGACGACTTCGTTGCCCTTGATGTCTTCCGAGCCGATGTTGAGCAGCCCGACAGAAGGCGCGTCCTTGTGGTCGAGCGCCGATGCCAGCATCGCGCCCATGACGCCGAATTCCAGCAGTTGATCGGCGCTGCAATCAATGTTGGCGCCCAAATCCAGCATATAGACATGCCCCTTCACCGTCGGCAGCACCGGACAAAGCGCCGGACGGTCGATGCCCGGCAACATTTTCAGCACAAAACGGGACATCGCCATCAACGCGCCCGTATTGCCCGCCGACACCGAGGCTTGCGCCGCGCCATCCTTGACCAGATTCAAGGCGACGCGCATGGAAGAATCTTTTTTGTTCTTCAAGGCCAGCGTCGGGGATTCATCCATCGCCACCACTTCGCTGGCGTGGTGGATACGGGCGCGTCCGGCGAGGTCGGGCGCTGTTGACAGCAGGGGCGTAAGCACATTTTCCTGACCAACAAGAATAATGTGCGCTTCGGGATGTCCGCGCAAAAAGGCGAATGCTGCCGGAACAGTGACAGAGGGACCGTGATCTCCCCCCATGCAGTCAATGGCGATGGTGTAGGGCATTAGAAATTAGCGGAAACTCGTAAAAAGCAATGCGGGCGACCATGTTGCGCGCAAAATAAAAGGCAGGCAGTCCGCGTCGAACTTGCCTGCCCCATGAGGCGACGATTACTCGTCCTTGCCTTTCAGCACTTTCCTGCCCCGATAAAAACCGGAGGGGGAAACATGGTGACGCAAATGCGTTTCGCCCGTCGTGGTTTCCACGGCAAGCGGGGGATTCACCAGAAAATCGTGGGCGCGATGCATACCGCGCTTGGAGGGGGACTTCTTGTTTTGTTGAACGGCCATTTCAAACTCCAGATAAAAAATTCATTCGCGTCGCTTTAACGCTACCAGGGCGGCAAACGGATGCGGGAGCGTATCCGCCCCGTCCGTAACGGGCAAATCACACGTCACATGGCGCGGGACGGTCGGCAGGGCGAGCAGAATTTCATCTTCCACCAACCCCAAAACATCCAGCGCGCCCGTCACGGGCAAAACATCCAGACTGTCGTCTTCCAGTTCCTCCTGCGTAGGCGCGCTGTCTGCGGGCACGAGTTCCAGACGGCTGTCGATGGCAATTGACTCCGCCACCGCGCCCAGACAACGCTGACACAGAAGTTGCAGCGTTCCTGTTACTCGCAAACGCAAACGCGCCTGCTCACGCTCGCCCATGTAACCGGAAAGCTGATAGGACACATTACCCGCCGGACTCGCCAGAACATCGGCAAGACGCGGCAAATCCGAAAGTTCAAGACACCCTGCGAGGGAGCCGGATTCACGGGCGAAACGGTAAGCGTCCAGAGCGGACAAATGCACGGGCTGTTGCGACATAAGCGCGGAATGATATTATTTTTGGCTTTACAAGTCAAAGCCTCAGGATGCCTCATGCCAACCGTGCCACTGGTACTTGCCTCAACCTCGCCCTTTCGCCGCGAATTACTTGCCCGTCTGGGCTTGCCCTTTCAGATCGCCGCGCCCGATTGCATGGAGACGCCCCGCCCCGACGAAGCGCCGGAGGCCCTTGCCCTGCGGCTCTCTGAAGACAAGGCGCGCGCCGTCGCCAGACAATTTCCCGACGCCCTCATCATCGGCAGCGATCAGGTGGCGATCTGCGACGGAAAAATCTACGGCAAACCCGGCAACCACGAAAAAGCCGTCGCCCAACTCAAGGCGCTCTCCGGCAAGACCGTCAATTTTTTCACCGGACTCTGCCTTTTTGATGCCCGCAAGGGCACGGCGCATGTGCGCGGCGTACCCACGCGGGTCACCTTTCGCACGCTCACCGACGCCCAAATCGAAAACTATCTCTCCCGCGAACCTGCCTACAACTGCGCCGGTTCCGCCAAATCCGAAGGTCTGGGCATCGCCCTCATCGCCCGTCTGGAGGGCAGCGACCCCAATGCCCTGGTCGGTCTCCCCTTGATCGCCCTCTGCGATTTGCTCTACGCGGCGGGCGTTGACGTACTGGAAAACGCATGACCACGCCCGGCGCGCTCTACCTGATTCCTGTGCCGCTTGGCGTGGCAACCGGAGAAGAGATTATCGTCGCCGCCTTGCCCGCGCCCGCGCTCGCCACGGCGCGTCGTCTGCGGCATTTCGTCGTTGAACACGCCAAAACCGCGCGCGCCTACCTGAAACACATGGCATTACCCGTTCCCTTGCAGACACTCGAAGTGAGCGAACTCAACGAACACACTCCCGCCGCTGACCTCAAAGCCCTGCTGCAACCGCTGTTGCAAGGACACGATTTAGGTTTGATGTCAGAAGCGGGCTGCCCCGCCGTCGCCGACCCAGGTGCGTCTCTGGTCGCTCTGGCGCAAGCGCGCGGCATCCGCGTCGTGCCGCTGATTGGTCCCTCATCCCTGCTGCTGGCGCTCATGGCATCCGGTCTGGACGGACAGCGTTTCGCCTTCCACGGCTACCTGCCCGCCAAATCAGAAGAACGCGCCCGCGCCATCCGCGAACTGGAAAAAGAATCGCGCGAGCGCCGCCAGACGCAAATTTTCATCGAAACCCCCTACCGCAACGCCGCCCTCTACGCCGCCCTGCTGCAACACGCCCACCCCGAAACCCGCCTCTGCCTCGCCGCCGACCTCACGCTGGAAAACGAATTCATCCAGACAAAAAGCATCCGCGATTGGCGCAAAGCAACCCCCCCGGAACTGGAACGCCGCCCAACGGTATTTTTGCTGTTGGGGTAGCAGGGGCGGTTTTCGCCTGGGAACGCCAACGTCCCCGCCGGCGATTTTAAGATTTTCCGTGCGGAACCAACCCCGCCGACGGGACGCCAACGCTCCCAGGCGCGGATGCATTCAAGGCAATCGCGTCAATGCCATTCCCCTGCCAAGCTTATCGAACTTGACACCCATCCCATAATCTGCAAATCTAAAATCCAATTTTAGATTTGCAGAAAATTCACGCCATGCCTTATATCAAGCGCACCATCGAAGACAGCATTGCCAGAGCCAGCCGATTCTTTCCGGTTGTTTTGCTGACCGGGCCTCGGCAGGTCGGGAAGACAACGGTGTTCAAAAATTGCGAAGAACGGACTTACGTTTCTCTGGATACGCTGGAGCAGCGTAACCTTGCGCTCAACGATCCGGCGCTGTTTCTGCAACGGTTTGCGCCCCCGGTGCTGATTGATGAAATCCAGTATGCGCCGGGGCTGATGTCCTACATTAAAGCCATTGTTGACGAGCGCCCCGAAGACAGCGGGCTGTTCTGGCTGACGGGTTCGCAGCAGTTTTTGCTGATGAAAGGCGTCTCCGAAAGCCTTGCCGGACGAGTCGGCATCTTGCAGTTGCAAGGATTCGCGCAAGGAGAAAAATTCGCTCGTTCGCAGTGCAAGCCATTTCTGCCCACAAATGCATGGCGTGAGGATGCCAGACCGCAGTCGTTGCAACAGACTTACGAGCTGATCTGGAAAGGCTCGTTTCCCAAGCTCTATCAGGCCGATACAGATCACTGGCAACTGTTTTACGATGCCTACGTGCAAACCTATGTCGAACGTGACATCAAGGGCTTGACGGCCATTTCGTCGGAGATGAATTTCTTGCGCTTCGTCAAGGCATTGGCAGCGCGTACCGGACAATTGCTCAATTATGCCGACATCGCCGCAGATGTCGGCATCTCGCAACCGACAGCAAAGTCATGGCTGTCGTTACTGGTCAGTTCAGGGTTGGTGTATCTGCTACAGCCCTATTCACGCAATGTGACCAAACGTTTGGTGAAAACGCCAAAACTGTATTTTCTGGATACCGGCCTGGCCTGTTATCTGACGGGTTGGAAAACCCCGGAAGTGCTCGAAGCGGGAGCAATGAGCGGTGCCATGTTCGAGACTTATGTCGTTTCAGAGATCGTCAAAAGTTACTGGCACAATGGTGTCGAAGCCAGCCTGTACTTCTACCGCGACAGCGATGGCAAGGAAGTCGACTTGCTGATCGAAGAAGCCGGAACTTTGTATCCGGTGGAAATCAAGAAAAAATCCAACCCGGACAAGCGCGACATTACCGCCTTCGATACGCTAAAAGCATTGAAAACCCCCATCGGCGCAGGGGCTGTCATCTGTCAGGCAGCAACACACTTGCCGCTTGCCGAAAGCGTTCATGCCATTCCTGTGGGATATTTGCAATGATAAAACGCCTGACTGGCGCTGAACATCGGCTGTGGCAGCTACTTGCGCGGCATGTTGCCCAGCGTATGATGGGCGCTTTCTGGCGTGATGACTGAAGGTAGTGTGAGCGCTCAAGGCAAGCGAACTTCGATACGAGGCGGATGGCAAGGCTGGTCATGGCGCAGACATGGGCTGCGTACCATGCTGACGCCGATCGTGCGTAGGTGTGGGAGGTGTGCCGGGGCGGCAGGTCAGGGAATAGCGTCAAGGTGCGGCGGCGCGGGAATGAAACGCATCTTTGAGCGAGATCATTATGGGCTATGAACTCATACCCACAGTTTGGAACTTCTTCGTTGTCCTGAACTGGACGTTCTGGATTGGTCTTGTCGTTTTTATTGCCACGCGCAAAAAATGGTCGTGGGTCGTTCGCGGTTCCATTTTGGGGGCTATCGCCGTGTTCTTCATCTTTTGGGTGTTCGTTCCCCTGCACGAGGAGAAGGTTCTCAAAGATGAAAAACGGGTTTACGGGCAGGCGGCTTATGATTATTTTCACAAGAAATGCGCGGAAGATAGCGGTAGATTCGTCTATAAACCTGTGCTTGAGCCGCAGGATAGCGTCTACATGATGAAACCGAGGAAAGCAGCAACCAGAGAAGAATTACAGGATCAATTTTGGCTGGGAGACCCGTATGGCGCATCTAGTACTGATATGACAGGCAAACATGCGTTACTAAAAGAAAGCATCTCTGGGGAAGATGGGACTAAAATCCCCGCCTTAAATTTTTTTGAAACGCATGACTTTGAAAATCCGGATAAATTATGGCGATATTCGCTGAAACCAACAGGAAGAATGATTGCTGGGCGAACATCTGAAGCCCCGAAAGTTCCAGAAATTGAACCAGGGCGTGATTTGATAGAATTTATTCAGAGTCGCTATGGTTATAGTTGGGATGATTTGTCTACACGAGAAGACCGTCAATACTGGGTTGCCAAGAGTCGTCTGCAAATTGTTGATCTAATAACCAAAGAGGTCATTGCAGAGCGTATCGACTATGTCATTGAAGATGGATTTGGGAGTACAGAAAATTTCAGAAGTACCCCTTGGATTTCTACGGGAATAGGAGATACTCGTTGGAAAACAAATTATTGCCCTCCTAACAATAGCTCGACAGATTATCGCTGGATTTTGTCAGTTCTCAACAATGTCCAATTTGGTAAAGAATAGCAAGCGTAGCACGAACATCTGTAGATACTGTTATTCGTGTCAAGCATTCGGGCACGGCACGCCGTGCCCCTACGGGGAACGGTCGGCAATGTCGGGAAATGGACGGATCACTGTAGGGCACATCGAAAAACTACCAATTTCTAGATTTTTCCGAACATAAGTGATTGAATCTTATGGCGCAGAATTTTCAGAGGCGGGGTTATTCGAGGTGCCCTGTGGCGGCAAGATGTTTGCGCATTAATCCGGCAATCGAATACGCCGTCTGGCGCACGACGATGGCATTTGGTAGAGCGGGTTCGAAGAGCGTCCCAGACTGATGACAAACCCCCGCATCAAAAGCGAGGAGCAGCGCGACGCGGCAATCTTGGCGACCAAAGAGATTGCCACGTCGCTATGCTCCTCGCTTTTGACGGCAAGCGTAGTTGACCCCGACACTGATTCGTCAATCTGGTCATCCGCCCGGTATCTGGCAGGTTGCGCGCGATGAATCGCCAATGTCGGGTTGCGCCTGCGGCTTACCCAACCTACAGCCTGTGGCAGCATATGGTTATTTGATTGCCGGATTAATAGCACGGACATCCGTAGGGGGTGGCAGTGGGTTTCGACGAAGTGAAGCGACGGCAAAAGCGAAGCGCCTTCCACCACCCGATTGACCAGCGCGTTTTGAGGGTTCAGGCAGGGCGGGATCTGCGATGCAGCCCTGCTCACTCCCTGCCCCTACGCAAACAGCCGCAACAAGCCGTCCAAGCCCGCAAAGCTCAACGCCACATCCGCCCCCGCGCGGGTTGCCGGTTTGGCGTGATAGGCGACGGAAAGCCCGGCTTCCGCCATCATCAGCACATCATTCGCCCCGTCGCCTACGGCGATGGTTTGTTCTGTCGTCACGCCCAATTCCCGTTTGATGCGCTTGAGATGCTTCGCCTTGGCTTTGGCGTCAATGATGTCGCCCACCACGCGACCGGTGATTTTGCCGCCGGAAATTTCCAGTTCGTTGGAGGTGGCGAAATCGAAGCCGAGTTCGATGCGTAGACGTTCGGTAAAGTAAGTAAAACCACCGGAAATAATCGCCGTCCGCAGCCCCGCCGCCTGCGCCGCCGCCAGCAATTCGCGTGCGCCGGGGGAAAGCGTCAGGCGTTCGCCATAGACCCGCGCCAGCACCCGCGCATCCAGACCCGCCAGCAGCGCCAGGCGGCGGCGCAGGCTTTCCGGGTAATCAATTTCGCCCTGCATCGCCGCCGCCGTTACCGCCGCCACTTCTGCCTTTTTGCCCGCGAAATCGGCGAGTTCGTCAATACATTCGATGGTGATGAGGGTGGAATCCATGTCGAAGGCAATCAGCCGATAATCCCGCAATTTCCGTCCGGCGGGCATGAACGCCCAGTCGATACCCTCCGCTTCAATCTGCGGAATCAACGCCTCAAACGCGCGCGCGCGCGTCGCGCCGGAAAAACGGGCGACTTGCGGCGGACAGGGTTCAAGCTGGCGCGCGCCCGTGGCGGCAAGCAATTTATCCAGCAAAAAAGTTGGCAACGCCTTGCCTTGCAAGATGAGGTCAGTGGTCATGGGAAAAACGTCTATCGGGTTTAAGGGGCGTATTTTATCGTAGAGGGAACATCCTGCCCCCGCGTGTTTGGCATGGGGCGTTGGAGAGCTTCCCCCCACTATGGCTTTTGCGAGCGCAGCAGCACCATCAACGCGCCCTCGCCACCGTCGTGCGGCTTTGCCGCGCAGAAGGCGAGGATTTCTTCGCGGCGGGCGAGCCATTGGCGGGAGAGGTTTTTCAATACCGACAAACCGCCGGGCGAGGAATTTCCCTTGCCGTGGATGACGCGCACGCAACGCAGACCACGGGCGAGGCAGCCGCCGATGAATGCGCCCAGGGCATCGCGCGCTTCCTCGCGGGTGTAGCCGTGCAGGTCGAGTTCCGCCTGAATCACCCAACGCCCACGCCGCAAATCGGCGAGGGTGCGGCGCGGCAGACCGGCGCGCGCAAAGGCTTCTTCCGTTTCCAGATGGTCTTCCAGCGAGAACGTGCCATGCAAACTCTCCTGCAAGGCTTCGGTTTCGTCCTGCTCACGCTGGCGCGGCACGGGTTTCGGTCTGGGCGGCACGATGGCGGCGCGGTCGGTGGGCGGCAAGGGGCGCACGCCTTCCATAACCTTCTGGAACAATTCACGCTCCGCCGCCGTCGGCGCATTTTTTGGCTTGGGTTTTGGTTTGGGCGGCGGCGCGGCGGCATCCTCACCCAATGCCTTGCCGAAACCAGCGAGGGCATCGAATGCGGGATGCAGGGCACGTCGGCGCGCCATGATGTTCAGGCTTTTTGTTTGTCCAGATAACGTTCAGCGTCGAGCGCCGCCTGACAACCGCTGGCGGCGCTGGTGATCGCCTGTTTGTAAATCTGATCCTGCACGTCGCCAGCGGCGAAAATGCCTTCGATGCTGGTCTGGCTGGCTTGCCCATGCCGACCGCCCTGCGTGACGATATAGCCGCTTTCCAGTTCCAGTTGCCCGGCGAACAGTTCGGTATTGGGCTTGTGCCCGATGGCGATGAACACGCCCGGCACGTCGATTTGCCGCGTCGCGCCGCTTTTTTGGTTCCTGACTTTAAGCCCCGTCACACCGGAATCGTCGCCCAGCACTTCTTCCAGCACACAATCCAGTTCCAGACTGATTTTGCCCTCTTCCACCTTGCGATACAGTTGGTCAATCATGATTTTCTCGGCGCGGAACGTATCGCGGCGGTGAATCAGGCTGACGTGGCTGGCGACGTTGGCGAGGTAAAGCGCTTCTTCCACCGCCGTATTGCCGCCGCCCACCACGGCGACCGGCTTGTTGCGATAGAAAAAGCCATCGCAGGTCGCGCAGGCGGATACGCCCTGACCCTTGAATTTTTCTTCCGACGGCAGCCCCAGATATTGCGCCGACGCGCCAGTCGCAATGATGAGCGCATCGCAGGTGTAGCGTGTATCGTCGCCCATCAGGATAAAGGGCTTTTGCTGTAGCTTCGCCGTGTGGATGTGGTCAAACACAATCTCGGTCTCGAAGCGGCGCGCGTGCGCTTCCAGACGGCTCATCAACTCCGGCCCCTGAATCCCCTCCACCGCCGCAGGCCAGTTATCGACTTCAGTCGTCGTCATCAACTGCCCACCCTGCGCCACACCGGTAATCAGCACAGGCTTCAGATTGGCGCGGGCGGCATAAATGGCGGCGGTATAACCGGCAGGGCCGGAACCGAGAATGAGCAGGGGGACGTGGCGGGCAGGTTTTTGGCTGGATTCGGTCATGATGAAACTTTCGTGTGCGGGGGAATCGGGAGCGATGGATTATAGCGTGTGAGGCGATGTAGGGGCGCGCATATAGCGTCCGATGGTTCAGGGACGACGGACGCTATATGCGCTACGGGTGATTGCCTTGGTTCTTGCGGTGTGTAGCGCCAGTACGACCGTCGGGATGCGCCGCTACGCGGCTTTCCCAACCTGCGCGCCGGGAGCGATGGCGTCCTCGCCATCGTATTAATCCGGCAATCAAATACACCATGTGCTGCCACAGGCTGTAGGTTGGGTAAGCCGTAGGCGCAACCCGACATTGGCGATTCATTGCGCACAACCTGCCAGATACCAGGCGGATGACCAGATTGTCGGATCAGCGTTGGGTTCAGCTACACTTACCGTCATTGCGAGGAGCGTAGCGACGTGGTTTCTCCTTGGTCGCAAGATTGCCGCGTCGCTACGCTCCTCGCAATGACGAAGTGGGTTTGGGGTTTGTCATCAGTCTGGGCACGCTCTTCAATCCCGCCCTACCAAATGCCATCGTCGTTCGCCAGACGGTATATTTGTTTGTCGGATTAATACGCAGCTTTCCCAACCCGCGCGCCGTCGCTCCCAAAAGACGCTTGCCCACCAAATTAAATTACACTCGCATTCTGTCAATAACGATACTCACCTTGCTCGTCAACCGAAAATTTCAGCGCCGTGTTTTCCGCAGTAAAGCGTTCAAACCCCGTTTGCAGATTCCGCCAGAAAGCCAACAATTCCGGCTCGTTGCGGTGTTTTTTGGCATGGCGGGTCAAGGTGGCGGCGGTCATTTTGAAGGGGAAAATATAGACCGGAATTTCTGTTTGTCCGCTGTTTTTGGCATGAACGGCGTAGAGGTAGATTTCCTTGATTTTGTCGTCCGTCATGGGCAGACAGCCCACGCTCACGCAGTCGCCGTGGATGAAAATGTCGCCGCCCGGGTCGGTCGCGGTACTCTTTTTCCGGTCGGCGGAATTGGGATAGTTGATGCCGAGCGAGAGGTAATAGCTGCTTTCAGGATTAAAACGGTTGATGTGATAAAAACCTTCCGGCACCTGTCGGTCGCCCTGTTTGCGCTTTGGTCCAAGTTTGCCGGAGAGCCGACAAAGCGCATACTCCGCCACTTTTTTGAATTTTGTCGCACGGGCGCGTTTGGCGTGGATTTCCAGCCGTCTTTCGTCTTTGTAAACACTGATGAGGATATTCAGATCATTTTCGGAAAGCGCGTGGTCGCGCAAATTTCGCCGCACGATGTCCGCCTTGTCGTTCCACGCCGTTTTGACCCGCGCATGGGCAAGCTGCTCGCCGATGAACCCATTGGTGGGCGCGGGCAACTGCGTTGCAGTGTGAGGGGCGAAGAAAGAGGGCGTCACGATTTCGCGCAGGATGGGAAAGAAATAAAAAACGGACAGCATCAAGGGTAAAGCCAGCGCAAGCGCCAGCCATTTTTTCCAGCGACGCAGGGGATGACAAGGCGCGGGGGCTGGTTTCAATTTTTTTCTCTCACAGTCGCCGCCTTATCCAATTCCCGCAGATGCGTAAGTTTTTCCCTGATTTTCGCTTCCAGTCCGCGTGGCGTGGGTTTGTACCAGTCAGGTTCCGCCATGCCTTCGGGCAGGTAGATTTCGCCAGCGGCGTAGGCTTCCGGTTCGTCGTGGGCATAGCGGTAGGTTTTGCCGTAGCCCAATTCTTTCATCAGTTTGGTGGGGGCGTTTCGCAGGTGTTCGGGGACGGGGCGGGACAGGTCTTTGCTGACGTGGGCGCGGGCGGCGTTGTAGGCGTTGTAGCTGGCGTTGGATTTGGGGGCGACGGCAAGGTAGAGGATGGCTTCCGCCAGCGCCAGTTCGCCTTCCGGCGAACCCAGGCGTTCATAGGTGTCCGCCGCCGTGAGGACGACCTGCGCGGCTCTGGGGTCTGCCAGACCGATGTCTTCCCATGCCATGCGGATGATGCGCCGCGCCAGATAGCGGGGGTCGGCGCCGCCATCCAGCATTCGGCAGAACCAGTACAGGGCGGCGTCGGGGTGGGAGCCGCGCACGGATTTGTGCAGTGCGGAAATCTGGTCGTAGAAGGCGTCGCCGCCTTTGTCGAAGCGGCGCAGGTTTTGCGCCAGCGCGTTGGCGACGAAGGCGCCGTCAATGTGATGGGCGTTTGCGCCGTGCGCGGCGACGCGGAGTTGTTCCAAAAGATTCAAGAGCTTGCGGGCGTCGCCGTCGGCTACGCCGATGAGCCGGGTTTGGGCTTCTTCGTCGAAGGTCAAATCAGGAAAAGCCGCGCCCTGCGCGCGGGTAAAAAGTTGCCCCAGTTCGGCTTCGGTCAGGGGTTTCAGCACATACACGGCGGCGCGGGAAAGGAGCGCGGAATTGACTTCAAAGGACGGGTTTTCGGTGGTCGCGCCGATGAAAGTGATGGCGCCGGATTCGACGTAGGGGAGAAAGGCGTCCTGCTGCGATTTGTTGAAGCGGTGCACTTCATCGACAAACAGGATGGTGCGCCGCCCTTGCCGCTGGCTGATTTCCGCCCCGCCCATCGCTGCGCGGATTTCCTTGACGCCGGAAAAAACGGCGGAGAGGGCGATGAATTCGCAGTCGAAGCCATCCGCCATCAGCCGCGCCAGCGTGGTTTTGCCCACGCCCGGCGGCCCCCAGAAAATCATGGAATGCGGCTGCCGCGCTTCAAACGCCAAACGCAGGGGTTTGCCCGCGCCCAGGAGATGCGTTTGACCGACGACTTCATCCAGTGTTTTGGGGCGCAGTTCTTCCGCCAGCGGGCGAAAGTTTGCGGCGGGTTGTTGGGGGAGGGATGAGGAGAAGAGGTCGGTCATGGGTTGTGGGAGGGGACAGTCCCGATTGGCTGGACGGAAGCATCATGCAATGGCATATGGGGCTTGCTTTGTCTTCTTCAACAGTGCGGCACGATGGCAATGGATGTGAGCCAGGTTAAGTTAATCTGCTCTGATATCCATCAAAGTGACGCGCCAGCTTGGGCGGGGTGAGTGGGGAAGGTGGAAAGTGTCAGTAGCCGTTTTTCTACAGGCTCAGAAACTTCCAGTGCAACAAACATACTGGATGGGTACAGATAATCCTCGCCTTCCTCGTCGATGACACGGATACATCCCATACGTTCACCGTCCTCATCATCAAGGACAGCGTATACCTTCCGAAGTTCCAGCGATGCCGGATAACCTTCATTGTTGACGCAGAGCGCCCATTTTTTCATAGACATTTTTTCACCTTCATTTCGACTTTGCCGATTCCGTGTGCCTCGTACCAATGTACTTCGGCGCGGCGGATTTCGCCAGTGGTCAAAACGCGAACGTAGGCAAAGCCTTTGCGTTTGCGCCAGTTCTTGCCGCCGTAATCGTCCATGAGGCAAGGCGCGGATGCCATGACCTTCCGCGAAGGTTTCTGCACCTTGTATCTCGCTGATCATCTCAAAGACATCATCCATGCTTTAGGCGCGCTCCATTTTCGCCTGACTGTTGGTAGTTAGCTACATTATACGCATGTACTGAAAGTGGCTGTTTGCAACAGCCGTGACAAGCAGCGCAAGTGGCGTTGCTTACTCCAAGCCCGCCAAACGCTCCTGCGCCAGCGCCAGCAGGCGTTCCTGTTCGGGTTTGGGGAGGCGGGAGAGGGTGAGGAGCAGTTGGGCCAAGGTTTCGTCGGGGCAGTAAAAGTAGGCGACGGGAACGCCCAGCGCGGCGGCGATGCTTTCTGCCGTCTTGAACGGCGGCTCATGGACGCCGCCCTCGTAACGGCTGATGCGGGCGCTGCTGCACCCCTCGTCCAGACCAATCCGCACGCCTAACCGATCTTGCGACAACTCGGCCATTTGTCGGGCAGCGCGCATTCTTTTGCCGAACAGGGAGTGGGATGTTTTGGACATCCGCCGATAATCGAGAAAATTTTTTGACAAAACTCTACGTATTACGTAGAATTCGATGTCATGTCGTCAGTCGCTACGTATACAGCAGTTCGTCGAGGAGAATCAAACATGAGCAGTATTTCCGGTTTGCATATTGCCAGAAAGCCAAAACGCTACGAGCATTGGAACAAAATTATTCCAGCTTGGGTTGAATTGCACACAAGGTACGCCAAGTTTTCGGGAGATGCTGCGTATCAATACACCGAGCGTTCCAATACTGGCATTCTTGCGAGCGCTGCTTATCAGGCGGGCTATGTCGCGCTTGAGGAATATCAAGCTACAAAAATCAATGAGTATGGCGAAGAATGGTTGGGGCGGTGCGATTTGTGGGTATCGGACGGCAAAAATTTCAGCGAAATCATTGAGGCAAAACAACCAGAATGTTTTGTCGTAATAGAGCGTGCTGAAAGGGTAGTTGAGGTAGCTAACAATTTTTTGCAAAGCGCGTTATCAGATGCGCGTAATACGCTGTACGGTTATGTAGGCAAAGGCAGCGGTATCGCCTTTCTGCCCGTATATGCCTCTGCTGTACCGAGCGAAACCGAGATTCAAAGCCTTGTCGAAGCTGTACGCGACAGCAAAGCGATTGAAGCGGATGTAATCGCGTGGTGCTTTCCTGAAGAGACTCGAGGGCTGGTAGGTAAGAACGACAAAATTTATTCTGGTCTTTTCGTGGTTATCAAAGCAGCAGAGTGAAATAATTTTGAAATTTCGGAATGTTTTTCAATGTGTGGTGATAGATGCCGCGCTCAACGCATAAGTGCATAAGTGCCCAATTTTTGAGGGGTGGGGTTTTTCAACATTCTGCCAAGGGGTAAATAATGACAATTTTGTTAATCTTTATTGCGGTCGTGGTAGTGCTGGTCACGTCGCTCGTACTGTTTAATTATTGCGGTACGATACTAAAGTCGTTGCTTGTTATTGTGAATGTTTTCCTATTGGGGGCGGTGATTGTTTTTGCCAATTCAAAAGGCTATGGTGGGTATGTGACATGGGGTTTTTATATTTTAGTTGGAATAGCTGGCGCTGCGATAGCGTATTCGCAAGCTAAAAACGAGGAAGTGAAGACTGCAACGGAGAAAGAAGGTACAGCGCAAGAAGTGGATGGAGAGCAGCAAGAGAGTGTTGAAACTCCCAAGAAAGGCGGTTTTCCGTGGGCAGGCATTGGGATGGTTTGGTTGATTGGTAGTGCTGTATTTTGGGCGTATGATTCACTTTTAAAAAATGATGAAGATGGCAATGGTATCATACTTCAGGATGGTATTCATCCATATTCGATAGAGGTTTTTCCTAGGGATGGTTATGCATATAAGGGGGAAATTTTTGTACGTTACGGCGGTTCAGTGCATCATAGAACTACTTTTACAGCTAATTTTTTCTATCTCGGGGTGAAAAATGGAGTATGGCAAGTGTGGTCTCCTGATGGAGAGCATGATGTATTAGATGGCTCTGGTGATTTTGCTAACGGTGTTGCACAATGTAGTAATTCGTGCAATGAATATGAATCTTTAAGCTTCAAAGGACTCAAGGGATATAAAAAAGGAAAGCTTTCAGGAAGAGGCACTAAACAAGGTGTCTTTTCAAAGGGTAGTGCATTCATGCGCCCAGATGGGACATATCCATATAGCGTGTACTATCTGGCACTAAGAGATGCCATTGACGGAAAATTGAAACGTACAGTTTTTAGAATAAATGGAGAGGATTATTACATGTGGTTTGACAAGGAAAAGGGAAGAATCCTGACTAGGGTATCAAGATAACGTAATTCCATACCACAAGGAGGACACCTTGTCCCTCAAAGTGCCGTCACCGCCAGTTTAAGCCCCAATGCGGAAATCACCTTCTTAACGGTGTCAAAGCGCGGCTCACCGTCTTCGGAAAGTGATCAAGCAATGGATTCTGCTTTGACCACTTCATTGGGGATGAGTTCCCCCGCATCAGCGGCGTCAATCCCTATTTGTACCTGCTGAATAAACCATTCCCTGTAAGCGGCTTCGTCTTCCGGCGCGGTATTCATGGTGTGGCTCCTTCATGTGATCTGCATGGATTTTACAGGGATTCGGCGACGGCATCTGCCAGTTTTTGCGCCTCATGCTCCACCTGCGCCTTGTCCCGCCCTTCGACCATCACGCGCAGCAGCGGCTCGGTGCCGGAGGCGCGCAACAGCACACGGCCCCCGTCCGCCAGCCTTGTTTCGGCGGCGGTTTGGGCGGCGCGAATGGCAGGGTTGTCTTGCCAGGGGAAGCCTTTTTGCATTTTGACGTTGATGAGTTTTTGCGGGTACAGGCGCACCGCGCCGAGTATTTGCGTCGCGGCGCCTGGCTGTCGTTTCAGCGCCGCCAGCACTTGCAGGGCGGCAATGATGCCGTCGCCGGTGCTGTGTTTGTCGAGGCAAAGCAGATGTCCGGAGTTTTCGCCGCCCAGAAGCCAGCCTTTTTCCAGCAGTTTTTCCATCACATAACGGTCGCCCACCTGCGCGCGCTCGAAAGGGATGGCGAGTTTGGCGAGCGCGTGTTCCAACGCCAGATTGCTCATCAGCGTGCCAACCACGCCTGCCACCGACAAGCCTCGCGCAACGCGGTCAGCGACGATGACGTAGAGCAACTGGTCGCCGTCGTACACCGTGCCGTCCGCGCCGACCATCATCAGGCGGTCGCCGTCGCCGTCAAGCGCCAACCCCAAATCCGCGCCCTGCTCGCGCACGGCGGCTGCCAGCGTTTGCGGGTGGGTCGCGCCGACTTCATGGTTGATGTTCAGACCATCCGGCTTGCAACCGATTTGATGCACTTCCGCGCCCAGTTCGTGCAGCACGTCGGGCGCGACGTGGTAAGCCGCGCCATGCGCGCAATCGACCACCAGTTTCAGCCCACGCAGGTTGAGTTCATTGGGGAAAGTGCTTTTGCAAAACTCGATATAGCGCCCGCGCGCGTCGTCGATGCGGCGGGCGCGCCCCAGACTGGCAGAGGATACGCAACCGATGGCATGGTCAAGCTGCGCCTCAATCGCCAGCTCCATTTCATCGGGCAACTTCATCCCGTCGGCGGAGAAAAACTTGATGCCGTTATCGTCGAATGGATTATGCGAAGCGGAAATCACCACGCCCGCCTGCAAGCGTAACGCGCGGGTAAGATAGGCGACGCCGGGCGTAGGCAGCGGCCCCACCAGACAGACATCAACGCCAGCGGCAGCAAAACCGGATTCCAGCGCCGCTTCCAGCAGATAGCCGGAAATGCGGGTGTCCTTGCCAATCAACACGGCGGGACGCTCGCTGGCGACGCGTTCGGGGCGCGACACCAAAACCTTGCCCGCCGCGTAACCCAGTTTCAGCGCGAAGTCCGGCGTAATCGGATATTCGCCCACCTTGCCGCGCACGCCATCGGTGCCGAAGTATTTTCTGCTCATGCTGTTTGTTCCGCTTTTTTGGTTTGCGTTTCAGTTTGCTTGATTGCCGACCACACCGCCAGCGCATCCTTCGTCATCGCCACGTCATGCACGCGAATGATGGTTGCGCCTTTTTCGGCGGCGATGACGGTGCTCGCCAGCGTCGCCGCCTGACGTTCGTCCACGGGTCTGCCGGTGATTTCACCCAACATGCGTTTGCGGCAGACGCCGACCAAAAGCGGCAGATGGTCGATAAAAAGCTCCGGCAGGCGAGCGAAAAGTTCCAGATTGTGGTCAAGATTTTTGCCAAAGCCAAAGCCGGGGTCGAGTACCAGTCGCTCGTCGGCAATGCCCGCCTGACGGCAGGCGTGGATGCGTTCGGCGATGAAGGCGCCAACCTCGCCTACAACATCGGCATAGACGGGATTTTGCTGCATGTTGCGCGGCTCGCCCTGCATGTGCATCAGGCAGATGCCGCAGTTGGAGGCCGCGACCGCTTCCAGTGCGCCGGGGGCGCGCAGGGCGTTGATGTCGTTGATCATGTCCGCGCCCGCCGCGAGCGCGGCGCGCATGACTTCCGGCTTGTAGGTGTCGATGGAAACCGGCACCTCCCAGTCACGCAGGACTTCCAACACTGGCAGCAGTCGGTCGAGTTCTTCTTGCAGCGAAGTGGGTTCGGAGCCGGGGCGGGTGGATTCCGCGCCCAGGTCGAGCATGTCCGCCCCTGCTTCCCATTGGGCGCGGGCGTGGGCAATCGCCGCCGCCGTATCCCGCCCCAAGCCGTCGCCGGAAAAGGAGTCGGGCGTGAGATTGACGATGCCCATGATGAGGGGGCGGTTGAGGGAGAAGCGAAAACGTCCGCAGGCAAGAAAGGGCATGGTATTTGACATGGAATGAACTCAAGTTTTGCAATGTTATCGGAATGCTGGCAGACGTGCTCAGGCTTTGAGCATCTTTTGCAAGATTTCCTTGACAAAATCCGGCATGGTCTTCCCCGCAAATTTTGCCTCTTTCTGCAAACGCTCATAGGCTGATATTTCATCACTTTGCCAGATCAGATCAAGCCGTCTGATCTGTCGCATTGCCACATGACGATATTGTTCCGGGAAAGCCCAATAGCACGAAATGCAAATCGTTTTATCTTTTGCATTTTGCCAATTTTCGCAGTGTTCGCATGACCAGGATTTCGCCCGGTTTGCCGAAGCGCACAAGAGCATGAAGTCTTCAGTCTGAAGTTCGTCTGTCTCTCCTGCTATTTCGTAAGGAATCCGATGATCTATCTGCAAATCAGGATATTCCATTTCTTCCAGATAAATAAAACAGCGACATCCATATTGCGCGACAAGCTTGTCTTTTATTTCCTTTGACAGACCAGTACGCCCCTCAAAGCGACGAAACCTTATTTTAGCTTCGGTATCAAAACTGTAGGCGGCAATTTTTCGCCCATCCGAACCGGTCACGCGAATTGTTTTAAGAGGGATCCCTCTTTCTCTGACATCACGGGCAGCGCGAGGCGGGTGGTTATAGCCATAGAGCGTTTTAAGCTCATCCGTTGTGATTTGACCATGCTGAAGAATATGCTCAATAACCGTTTTAGGACGCTTGTCCGTAACGGATGCGCACAATTCAAGAAAAGCCTTGGAATATTGGGTCATACAGGCAGCGCAGACGTAAATAATGGTGTTTGCAAATCCTGACGAGATGCACGGTAATGCGTATTTTTATCTGCTCTTATACCTGCTTCGTCTGCCAGAGCACGGGAGATGTACAGCGATTCTATAGTCATATCTGCACGCCCCAGCAGGGTTGCCTGCGAAGAACGACCTGCCTCAATTTTAATATGGCTCAAATCAAGCGCATCGGGCAATGTTTTGCCGTAACTTTGTCCTCCCAGACAACCATCGTAGCTCACAAGAAAACGGATACCGCGATCATTCAGTTGCGCGAGCGCAACAACAAAATCATCGTAGGCAATACTGCTGAAATAACGTGCGTCACGTTCACCGCATACGCCTTGATAGGGCGGATCCATATAAACAATATCAGCGGGCTGGCAGTCGGCAAGAACCTCACGATAGTCCCGCGCTGTAACAAGACTTCGTCCACGCAGCAGCATGGAAACCGCTATCAAATTGCCGCGCATGGTTTGGGGGCGTGTGCCAAGGCGACGTTTATCAGGACTCTGGTTAAATAAACCATCCGCATTGTAACGAACCGAACCTTTGACACACCGAGCCAACAAATAGAGCAACAGAAGCGGGTCATGCGTGCGATTAAAATCCTCACGTACCTGATAATAGTGCGCCAACGCGCCATCAGGCTGGTCGCGCCAGAGAGACTGGTAAAAACCGGCAACACTTTCGGGCTGGTTGATAATCTGTTGCAACAGTTCCGCGAGCGGCTGATTACAGTCATTCAGCCAATATCGACTTGCGCGGCATTCAGCGGCACAGGCAATGGAAAGCGCCGCCGAACCCGCAAAGGGTTCAACAAGGCGCTCCATTCTGGAAGGCAAATGACGCAAAATCGTTGCCGCTAACGCACGCTTGCTGCCCTGGTATTGGAAAGGTTGCGGAATTTTCATGGGGCGTCACGCCGCAGCCGGTGCGTTCGGAGCCGCCTTGGGCGCGTCTTTGCTGCCTTTGTCCTTGTCGTCGCTGGCGGGGGTGGCGCGGCTCTGGCTGGGTTTGGGGGGGCGCGGGGGATTGCCTGCCATGATGTCGTCGATTTGCTCGGCATCAATGGTTTCCCATTCCAGAAGCGTCTTCGCCATGACTTCTACCTTGTCGCGGTTTTCTTCGAGGATTTTTCTTGCCAGCCCGTATTGCTGGTCGATAATGCGGCGAATTTCGGCGTCCACTTTTTGCATGGTGGCTTCGGAAACATTTTTGTGCTGGGTTACGGAACGTCCCAAAAAGACTTCGCCTTCGTTTTCGCCATAGACCATCACGCCCAGGTCGTCGGACATGCCGTAGCGCGTCACCATGTCGCGCGCCATTGCGGTGGCGCGTTCAAAGTCGTTCGACGCGCCGGTGGTCATCTGGTTCATGAACAATTCTTCGGCGATGCGCCCGCCGAACAACACGGCGATGCGGGAGAGCAGATATTGTTTGTCATAGGAATAATGATCTTGCTCCGGCAACTGCATGGTCAGCCCCAGCGCGCGACCACGCGGGATGATGGTGACTTTGTGCACCGGGTCGGAATTGGGCGTCAGCTTGGCGACCACCGCGTGACCGGATTCGTGATAGGCGGTGTTTTTCTTTTCTTCTTCGGTCATCACCATCGAACGGCGTTCCGCGCCCATCATGATTTTGTCTTTGGCGCTCTCGAAATCTTCCATGTCGACCAGACGTTTGTTGCCGCGCGCGGCGAACAGCGCCGCTTCGTTGACCAGATTGGCGAGGTCGGCGCCGGAAAAACCGGGCGTGCCACGGGCAATCACGTCGGCCTTGACATCTTCATGCAGCGGAATTTTCCGCATGTGCACGAGCAGAATTTGCTCGCGCCCGCGAATATCGGGGAGCGGCACCACAACCTGACGGTCGAAGCGACCAGGGCGCAAGAGCGCGGGGTCGAGAATGTCGGGGCGGTTGGTGGCGGCGACGACGATGATGCTGTGCTGCCCCTCGAAACCGTCCATTTCCACAAGCAACTGGTTCAGGGTTTGTTCGCGTTCGTCATTGCCGCCGCCCAGCCCCGCGCCACGATGTCGACCTACCGCGTCGATTTCGTCGATGAAGACGATGCAGGGGGATTGCTTTTTGGCGTTTTCAAACATGTCGCGCACCCGTGCCGCGCCGACGCCGACGAACATTTCCACGAAATCGGAACCGGAAATGCTGAAGAACGGCACCTTGGCTTCGCCCGCAATCGCCTTCGCCAGCAGGGTTTTCCCCGTGCCGGGGCTGCCCACCAGCAGCACGCCCTTGGGAATGCGCCCGCCGAGCTTCTGGAATTTGCTGGGGTCTTTCAGGAAATCGACCAGTTCCTGCACTTCTTCCTTGGCTTCGTCGCAACCGGCGACATCGGCGAAAGTGACGACGTTCTGGCTCTCATCCATCATTTTCGCGCGCGATTTACCAAAGGAAAACGCGCCCTTGCCGCCGCCCTGCATCTGGCGCATGAAGAAAATCCACAAGCCGATCAGCAGCAACAGGGGGAAGTAAGTGAATAAAAGATCCACCAGAAAAGAACGCTCTTTGTCCGGCTGGGTTTCAATTTTGGCGCCGGATTTCAAGAGGTCGCTGATCAGCCCGCGGTCGCCGCCCGGCGGCTGGTAGGAGATAACATTCTTGCCCTCGGTCGTGGTCGCTTTCAGGGTGCGATCTTCCATCGTCACCTTTTTGATGCGCCCCGCCTGAACTTCCTTGATGAATTCGGAATACTCCAGCGGACCGGATTCCGGCGCGCGCGTCACGCTGCTGTTGAACTGGTTGAAAACGGTCATCAGCACCATGAGGATAGCCAACCAGACCAACAGAGTTCTGAACGTATTGTTCAAGTCATTCTCCTTGTTGCGCCCTGCCGCGCGTGTGGATCAATACAGGGATCAATATGGGGTAAAGGCGAGATTCTAATGGGAAACATCAGGAGCGCAAGTTTCTGCCCAAAAGATACAGTTCCGCGCTGCGGTCGCGCGAGGCTTTTGGCTTCCTCGTCGCCACGCTGACAAAGCGTTCGCGCATGGCGGCGACGAAGGCGGCGTAATCGCTGCCCTGAAACACCTTGACCAGAAAAGCGCCATTGGTTTGCAGACGCACGCTGGCGAATTCCAGCGCCAGCTCCGCCAGATGCGCGCCCCGCGCCTGATCGACCAGCGCGACGCCGGAAATGTTGGGCGCCATGTCGGACATCACCAGACGCGGCTGGCGGTCGCCCAACAGGGTTTCAAACTGCCGCAAGACATCTTCCTCGCGGAAATCGCCCTGAATGAAATCCACGCCGCCGATGCCCTGCATTTCCAGAAGATCAAGCGCGAACACCCGACCGCCACGTCCTACCCGCCGCACCGCCACCTGCGACCAGCCGCCGGGCGCGGCACCCAGATCGACCACCACGTCGCCGGGGTGCATCAGTTTGTCCTTGTCGTCGATTTCCATCAACTTGAACGCCGCCCGCGAGCGCCAGCCCTCTTTTTGGGCAAGCTGCACATAAGGGTCATTCACATGCTCGCGCATCCACGCTTTACTGGTTCTTGTCCTGCTCATCCGTTAAAATCCCTCGTTTCTTTGAAGGTTACGCCATGCTGCCCATCACATCCGAACAACGCCGCCAGTTGCGCGCCCAGGCGCACGCGCTCTCCCCCGTTGTTGCCATCGCCCAGCACGGCTTGTCTGACGCCGTGTTAAAAGAAATCGACGTGAGTCTGAAAGCGCACGAACTCATCAAAATCCGTGTCTACAACGACGACCGGGCAGCGCGGGAGGCTTACCTTACCACCATTTGCGAAACTCTGGACGCAGCCCCGGTGCAACACATCGGCAAACTGCTGATCGTCTGGCGCCCCAAGCCGGAAAACGCCAACGCCCGCAAAGCAACGCCAAAACCGGAACGACGGACGAAGCGGAGTTATCAGTAATACGCAAGCCGCATTTTTGCGGGCGCTTACAGATGCCCGCGCTTGAAACCCCCCACATCGTCCCCATCTCCTGATCATCTTGAAAGGAGACGGTTATGCGGCTCGACAAACTCACCACCATTTTTCAGCAGGCGCTGGCGGACGCGCAGAGTCTGGCGGTTGGCGGCGACCAGCAATTTATTGAACCCGTGCATCTGCTGCTCGCCCTCCTGAATCAGGAAGAAGGCGGCACGGCTTCGCTACTGGCGCGGGCGGGGGTCAATGTGCCTGCCTTGAAGCGCGATCTGGAAGCGGCGTTGACCCGTTTGCCGCAGGTGTCCGGCACGGGGGGCGAAGTGAGCATCGGGCGCGACCTTTCCAATTTGTTCAATCTCACCGACAAGGAAGCGCAGAAGCGGGGCGACCAGTTCATCGCTTCGGAAATGTTCCTGCTCGCCCTGACGGGCGACAAGGGCGAAGCGGGCAGGCTTTTGAAGCAACACGGGCTTGCCCGGCGTCCGCTGGAAACCGCCATCGACGCCGTGCGCGGCGGGCAGGGCGTGGAACATCAGGATGCGGAAGGCGCGCGCGAATCCTTGAAAAAGTTTTGCATCGACCTGACCGAACGCGCCCGTCGGGGCAAGCTCGACCCGGTGATTGGGCGCGATGACGAAATCCGCCGCGCCATCCAGATTTTGCAGCGGCGCACGAAAAACAATCCGGTGCTGATTGGCGAACCCGGCGTCGGCAAGACCGCCATCGTCGAAGGGCTGGCGCAACGCATCGTCAACGAAGAAGTGCCGGAAACCTTAAAAGGTAAAAAAGTGCTGACGCTCGACATGGCAGGCTTGCTCGCGGGCGCGAAATATCGCGGCGAGTTTGAGGAACGCCTGAAAGCCGTGTTGAAGGAAGTCGCGCAAGAAGAAGGGCGCATCATTTTGTTCATCGACGAGATTCACACCATGGTCGGCGCGGGCAAAGCGGAGGGCGCGATTGACGCGGGCAACATGTTGAAACCGGCGCTGGCGCGCGGCGACCTGCATTGCATCGGCGCGACCACGCTGGATGAATATCGCAAATACATCGAAAAAGACGCCGCGCTGGAACGCCGCTTTCAAAAGGTGCAGGTCGATGAACCGTCGGTTGAGGCGACCATCGCCATCCTGCGCGGCTTGCAGGAAAAATACGAATTGCATCACGGCGTGGACATCACCGATCCGGCGATTGTCGCCGCCGCCGAACTCTCGCACCGCTACATCACCGACCGCTTTTTGCCCGATAAGGCCATCGACCTGATTGACGAGGCGGCTGCCCGCATCAAAATGGAAATCGACTCCAAGCCGGAAGTGATGGACAAACTCGACCGCCGCCTCATCCAGTTGAAAATCGAACGCGAGGCGGTAAAAAAGGAAAAGGACGAAGCCTCAAAAAAACGCTTCGCCCTGATTGAAGAAGAAATGCATCGCCTGCAAAAGGAATACTCCGATCTGGAAGAAATCTGGAAGTCGGAAAAAGCGCAGGTGCAAGGTTCCACGCACATCAAGGAAGCCATTGACCGCCTGCGGGTGGAGATGGCGGAACTGCAACGAAAGGGGCAATTCGACAAGCTCGCGGAACTGCAATACGGCAAACTGCCGCAACTCGAATCACAATTAAAGGCGGCGGAAAAAACGGGCGAAAATGGTCAAAAACAAAACCGCCTGCTGCGGACTCAAGTCGGCGCGGAAGAAATTGCCGAAGTGGTGAGCCGCGCCACCGGCATTCCCGTCTCCAAAATGATGCAGGGCGAGCGCGAAAAACTCCTCAATATGGAAGCGCGCCTGCACAAGCGCGTCGTCGGGCAGGATGAAGCCGTGCGCCTGGTCGCCGATGCCATCCGCCGTTCGCGCGCGGGGCTTTCCGACCCCAACCGCCCTTACGGTTCTTTCCTCTTTTTAGGGCCGACCGGCGTTGGCAAGACCGAACTCTGCAAGGCGCTGGCGGAATTCATGTTCGACAGCGAAGAGCACATGATTCGCATCGATATGAGCGAATTCATGGAAAAACACTCGGTCTCCCGCCTGATTGGCGCGCCGCCCGGCTATGTCGGCTACGAAGAAGGCGGCGCGTTGACCGAAGCGGTACGCAGAAAACCGTACAGCGTCATTCTGCTGGATGAAGTGGAAAAAGCGCACCCGGACGTGTTCAACGTGCTCCTGCAAGTATTGGACGATGGTCGCATGACCGACGGACAGGGGCGCACCGTGGATTTCAAGAACACGGTTATCGTGATGACTTCCAACCTGGGCAGCCAGATGATTCAGCAAATGGCAGGCGAGGATTATCAGGCGGTGAAATTCGCGGTGATGGGCGAGGTAAAAACTTATTTCCGCCCTGAATTCATCAACCGCATTGACGAAGCGATTGTGTTTCACGCGCTGGACGAAACCCATATTCAAAAAATCGCCCGCATCCAGCTTGGCTATCTCGAAAAACGGGTTGCCCAACTGGAAATGAGCCTCGCCGTAGACAACAACGCCTTGTCCGAACTGGCAAAAGCCGGCTTCGACCCGGTATTTGGCGCAAGACCCTTGAAACGCGCCATCCAGCAACAGATTGAAAACCCGCTGGCAAAACTGATTCTGGAAGGAAAGTTTGCGCCCAAGGAAATCATCAAGGTGCGTTATGAGGATGGGGAAATGCGGTTTGAGAAGGGGGATGTGAAGTCATAGAGTCGGGTCAATGCCCATATGCGCCACAACAGGGCACCTCGAAAAACATCTCTTCCTCCGGATTTGTTAAAATTACGTTGTTCTGAATTTTAAAGTAGGTGAAGCAGATGATCTCACGTAGCGCCCTCAAGACGGATCTGTTTGCAAGTGAAGCGCACAGCCGCAAGATAGACAAACTGGGTGACCCGCTGATCGAGATTGAGAAGCACGTAGACTTTGCAGCGCTATCGGCGGAGGTAGATCGCATAGTGCCCCGTCCAGTCA
>BNUD01000018.1 GCA_025997095.1 Betaproteobacteria bacterium
AAAGAAATGGACACGATTGCGGAGATCGTGACCAAGGCTTCGGAGGTCATCAAGGCGTTAGGCGAAGAATCCGAACAGATTTCTTCCGTTGTGCAGGTGATCAAGGAAGTCGCCGATCAGACCAATCTTCTGGCGTTAAACGCCGCCATCGAAGCAGCAAGGGCGGGCGAACAGGGACGGGGCTTTGCCGTGGTGGCCGATGAAGTGCGGAAGTTGGCGGAACGCACCGCGCAATCGACGGGCGACATCAGCACCATGATCGGTAAGATTCAGGTCGCCGCCAAGGAAGCCGTGGTTGAAATGGATGAAGTGGTCACGCAGGTGGCGTCCGGGCAAACATCGGCGCAGGAAGCGGGCGGACTCATCCGGAGTATCCGCAATGAAGCGCAAAACGTTTCCGTTGCCGTAACGGAAATTTCCAACGCCCTGAAGGAGCAAAGCCAGGCCAGTCAGGATGTGGCGCGTCACGTCGAGAGCATCGCTCAGATGACCGACGAAAACAACGCCGCCGCCGAAGAAACCGCCAACGGCTCAAAACTGCTCTCCAACCTCGCGCAGGAAATGGCCGCCGTGGTGGCGCAATTCAAGGTGTGAGGGTAGGGGCACGGCGCGCCGTGCCCCTACAACGCCCTACCACCGTCATTGCCCTGCAACGCCCGCCTGGGAGCGCCGGCGTCCTCGCCGGCGGGTTTGGCTCCGCGCGAAAAATCTTAAAACCGCCGGCGGGGACGCCGGCGCTCCCAGGTGGGCGAGTTTGTCATCAGCCCCGCAGGTTGAGAAAGCCGATGAGCGGCGCTTCGCGCCGATTGTTCACAACCGTCGGGTTGCGCTTCGCTTACCCAACCTACGAGAAACCGCTTTTGACGCGGTTGCCCTGCAACGCCCGTCTGGGAGCGATGGCGTCCTCGCCATCGTGCGACGGCGAGGACGCCGTCGCTCCCGGCACGAGCAGCAACCACCGCAGCGGTTGACCGATATTCGTGCACAAATGCCCTGTTACGCGCTTGTTGTTCATGTCACTAACATGGCGTACTGCGAATGTTGTACCATAGGCGCAATTCAAGATGTTTGGAGTGTCGCCTGAAGGTCGCAAACCATGAATTCAGAACGTACAGAAAAAAAATCTTCCATCGCGGAACAGGAAAAAACAGGGGGAAACCGGAGAGTCGGTCGCAAGGCGGGGGAGCCTGCTTTCGACATGGAACGGCGGGCGGTTTATCGGCTGGCGTTTGAGGGGGTGTCGCTGGCGCAAACGCTGGAAACCATTATCGCGGATGTGGAAAAACGCTTTCCCTGGCGGGTGGCGGTCTGGCTGTTCAATGAGATGCAGCAGTCCTTCACCCTGAAAGTCGCGCCGGGGATGAGCAAGAGTTATTGTTCGGCGCCGCGAGGGGCGCTGGGAAATTATGGCTGCGCCCGACACGCGCTGCAAACTTCCGCTACACCCCTGTTTCTGGAAAACATCGCGGAAGCGGCGGAATGCGCCCATTGTCCGCAACGCATCAAGATGCAGGCGTTGCAACGTGGGGCGGGGTTTTCCGCGCTTTGGTCGGCGCCGCTGGCGAATACCCAGGGCGAGAGTCTGGGGGTGATGAATTTTTATGCCCGTATGCCGACGCAGCCGAATGCGGAGATGCAGGCGAGTTTTCAACGCTTCGCGCTCGAAGCCGGGCGCGCGGTCGCTTTTTGGGAACAGGAACAACAACTGCGGCGGGCGTTGACCGTACTTTCCATCGCCAATGACGGTGTAATCGTCACCGATGTCGATGCGCGCATTGTGTTCGTCAACAAGGCGTGGTGTGAACGCAGCGGCTACAGTCAGGAAGAAGCCATCGGGCAGCGCCCCTCGCTGGTGAAATCCAATTTGCAGGGGCAGGCGTTTTATCAGGAAATGTGGAGCATCTTGCGGGAAAACGACGAGTGGCAGGGTGAAATCGTCAATCGCAACAAGAGCGGTGAGGCGTTGCCGCAATTCCTGCGTGTTCGCGGCGTGCGTGACAAGGGTGTGCTGACGCATTACGTGGGGGTGATTACCGATCTCACGCGCCTGAAACAAAGCGAGCGCGAAGCGGAACAACTGGCGCACTACGATTCGCTGACCCGCTTGCCGAACCGCTTGCTGGCGATTTCCCGCCTGAACTTTGCCCTCGAAGAGGCGGAGCGCAATGGCAGTCGGTTAGGGGTGATCTGCATCAACCTCGACAGGTTCAAGAATATCAACAACAGTCTGGGGTATCCGACAGGCGATCAGGTGCTGCAACGTATCGCGCGCCGCATCAAGGAACGGGTACGCGGCAAGGATACTTTGGCGCGGCTGGGCGGCGACGAATTCATGTTGATTCAGGAGCATGTCAGGCATCCCGACGAAGTGGCGCGCATGGCGCAACTCATGCTGGAATTGATGCGGCAACCGATCAGGCTTGAGGCGGAGAACGAGGTTTATACCAGCGCGTCTTTGGGGGTCAGTGTGTATCCTGAAGACGGCAAGACGGCGAGTGAGTTGATTCAGCACGCGGATACCGCCATGTATCACGCCAAGAAACAGGGGCGCGATACCTTCTGTTTTTACACCGCCGAGTTGAGTTTGCAGATGCGCCAGCGTATGCATCTGGAAACCCAGATGCGGCGGGCGTTGGAAAATGGCGAGTTCAAACTGTTTTACCAGCCGCAAGCGGATATTGTGAACGGCAAGATCAATGGCGTGGAATCCCTGATGCGCTGGAAAAGTCCGGAATTCGGCTCGATTGCGCCGGGGGAGTTTATCCCTGTCGCGGAACAAAGCGGTCTGATTTTTAATCTGGGCGCCTGGGCGATGAACGAAGCCTGCGCCCAGGCCAGACGTTGGCTGGACGAGGGCTTGCCGCCGCTGGTGATGGCAGTCAATGTCTCTGTGTATCAGTTCCGTTCCAAGAATCTGCTTTCTGTGGTCGAAGAGGCTTTAAAACAAAGCGGGCTGCCAGCGCATTATCTGGAAATTGAATTGACCGAAAGCGCCTTTTTTGAAGATGCTGAAGAAGCCATTACCATTACCCACAAGTTGCACGATTTGGGCGTGAAACTGGCGCTCGACGATTTTGGCACCGGCTATTCCTCGCTCGCCTATCTTTCCCGTTTTACGCTCGACAAAATCAAGATTGACCAGGGGTTCGTGCGTGACATCACTTCCAATACCACAAACGCAGCCATCGCCAGCGCGACCATTGCGCTGGCAAAAAGTCTGAATATTTCGTCGCTGGCGGAAGGCGTGGAAAACGAGCATCAGTTGGATTTTTTGCGCCAGCGCGGTTGCGCGTCCGTACAGGGCTTTTTGTTCAGCCATCCGCTGGACGCCGAAGCCTGCACCACTTTTTTGCGCGAAGGCAAGCATCTGCCCGTCATCCCGACCCTGATTTGACGGTATGACCTCCTGCTTTCCCTGAAATGCTTGCTGCGGCAGAACGTTCAGATCGTCATCCCGTTTTTCAAAGCAAGACCGTTGGCAGTTGATCCCTGATTCCTGATACCTGACCTCTGATCCACCCGCCGAAGCACTGCTTTGAAACTTGCCGCATCCAAAAAACCCACGACGCGCAGACCTTGAATTTCCTGCCCCCTGGCATCAAAGAAAATAATCCCCGGCGGGCCAAACAAACCAAAGCGTTGCAGCAACGTCTTGTCGGCATCGCTGTTCGCCGTCACATCGGCTTGCAGGCGGATAAAACCTGCAAGTTGCTCGCGCACGGCGGGGTCGCTGAAGGTGAAACGCTCCATTTCCTTGCAGGAGACGCACCAGTCGGCGTAAAAATCCAGCATCACCGGACGGTTGGCGTTTTGCAGGCGGGCATCCAGTTGGGCGGTGTCGCTCACCCGTTCAAAGAGCAGCGGCGACGGGGCGCTGCCGCCGCCGGATTGCAGGATGGCGAGGGGTTGCAAGGGGTCGCGGCTACCGGCGAGCGCGCCGACGAACAGGGCAGCGCCCCAGAGCAGCATGACCACGCCGACGCCCTTCCAGAAACGCCGCCAGCCGCCCGCGTCGGTCGACAGAGAATCCAGCGCGTGCAGGTAGATGGCGGCGACGAGCAGGATACTGGCATAGGCGAGCATGACCGCCAGCGCGGGAATGACGGGCGATACCAGCCAGACGGCGGTCGCCAGCAGCAGCACGCCAAAGCCTTTTTTGACCTGCTCCATCCACGCTCCGGCGCGGGGCAGCAAGGCGCCCGCCGAGAGTCCGACCGCCAGCAACGGCACGCCCATGCCCAACGCCATGACAAACAACGCCGCGCCGCCAAGAACGGCGTCGCCGCTCGTGCTGATGTAAATCAACGCGCCCGCCAGCGGCGCGGCGACGCAGGGGCCGACGATGAGCGCCGAGAGCGCGCCCATGACGAATACCGCGAAAAAGTGCCCGCCCTGAAAATGCCGCGAACACGCGGCGAAGGCGCTTTGCAGCGCGGCGGGCATTTGCAGGGTGTAAAAGCCGAACATGGCGAAGGCGAGCAACACGAAAATGCCCGCGAAGGCGGACAGCGCCCAGACATTTTGCAGCGCGTTGGACAACAGACTGCCGGAAAGCCCCGCCGCCACGCCTGCGGCGGCATAGGTCAGCGCCATGCCCAACACGTAGAACAGAGAGAGCAGAAAGGCGCGACGTTTGCTGACGGTTGCCCGCTTGCCGTGTTCGGCGTGTCCGACAATCAGGCTGGAGAGGATGGGCAGCATGGGAAACACACAAGGCGTAAACGCCAGCCCCAATCCGGCAACAAAAAAGAGGGAGAGCTTGCCCCAGAAACCTGCTTGCCCCAGGGTCGCGGCGAAAAAGCCGCTGTCATCGCCACTTGCGCCACTGGCACCACCATTTGCGCTCCCCGTATCCGTCATCGGCGCGACCGGCGCCGTCCCTTCGGCGGGCAATTCCGCGGTGAAATCCTGCGTTTGCGGCAGGTAGCACAATCCCGCTTCGGCGCAGCCCTGCGAGGTCACATGCAGGGTGAAGCGCAACACGCCGGAAGCGTTGCGCTCGACGGGCAGGCGGATGGCGACTTCCTTGTAAAACACTTCGACCTTGCCGAAATTTTCGTCGTCTTTTTCCTTGCCCGCAGGCAGTTGCGGCGTGCTCAGCGTGATGTTCTCCGCCGCGAAGCGGAAACGGTCGCGGTACAGGTAGTAACCGTCTGCGATGGCAAAACGCACTTCCAGCGTCCGGTCATCCAGCGCCCGCACGGCAGGCTGGAAGGCGACGGTCGGGTCGAGATATTCGACCGCTTGCGTTGTGGTCAATGCGGCGGGCAGGAAAATCAGGCCACACAAGAGCAGCAGGGCGCGCAAGGCGTTCAATGGTCGTGACATTTTCATGAAACCGTGCGCGCAAACGCCGCGTCAATCTCGGCGCGCAGCGCGGCGTAGTCGCGCACCACGGGGAATTGCGGGAATTCCCGAATGACGTTTTCCGGCGGGCAGAACAAAATGCCGCCGTCCGCCTCGCCCAACATGGCGGTGTCGTTGTAGGAATCGCCCGCCGCCACCGTCTTGAAATTCAGTTCTTTCAGGCGGCGCACGGCTTCTTTTTTCTGGTTGGGCATCCGCAGATGGTAATCGGTCACAAAGCCGCGCGCGTCGGTTTCCAGACTGTGGCAAAAGAGCGTCGGCCAACCCAGTTGGCGCATCAGCGGATGCGCGAATTCGTAAAACGTGTCGGAGAGAATCACCAGTTGATAGCGCTCGCGCAGTTCATCGAGAAATTCCCGCGCCCCCGGCATCGGCCCCATCTCCGCGATGACCTTCTGAATATCCGGCAGCCCCAGATTGTGCTGGCGCAGTTGTTCCAGCCGGAAGGTCATCAGTTTGTCATAGTCCGGCTCATCCCGCGTCGTGCGCCGCAACGCCGGAATGCCAGCGCGCTCCGCAAACTCAATCCAGATTTCCGGTACCAGCACGCCTTCCATATCAAGACAAACAATACGCACGACCCACTCCCGATGAGATTTAGAAAGCGCGATTTTATCAGGTGACAGTCGTTCAGGTATCGTTCAGGTGTCAGAAGACAGGTGTCAGGTATCGTTCAGGTGTCAGAAGACAGGTGTCAGGTATCAAAACCGATGCCCTCAGTCCCTTGTGGGGCGGGTTCAGGCAGGGCGGGATCGAAGAGCGCGCCGTTCGTTACAACGGCGGTTTCTTGCAGGTTGGGTAAGCCGCAGGAAGAACCCGACATTGAACGGTTCAGTGAAGCGCAACGGTTTTTGTCGGGCAAGCGTCCTTTGGGAGCGACGGCGTCTCGCCGTCGTACGATGGCGAGGACGCCATCGCTCCCAGCGCGTAGCGCCAAGGTACGACCGCCGGGATGCGCCGCAGAACGAGGGGGTTATCCTCATACGGCGGCGAAGCCGCTGGTAATTTCTATCTGATCCCTGACACCTGTCCTCTGATTCCTGACTACCTGTCCAACACCAGATCTTCCTGCGAAACGGGGTCTTCTATGGGTTCCAGGTGGGTGAGGACGTGCGAGCGCGGGATTTCCTGCCGGATGGCGGCTTCGATGGCTTCCGCGCAGTCGTGTCCGCGCTGCACCGTCCATGCGCCGGGCACCAGCACATGCACCGAAACGAAGACGCGCGCGCCCGCTTCGCGGGTGAGCAGGGCGTGAAAACCGATGCCCTGTGCGCGGTAGGTGTCGAGCACGGCTTCGATGCGCGCCTGTTCTTCCGGCGGCAGGGCGGCGTCCATTAAGCCGGAAGCGGAGCGATAAATCAGGCTGACGCCTGTCCAGACGATGTAGGCGGCGACCAAGAGCGCCAGCAGGGGGTCGAGCCACAGCCAGCCGGTGACGCCGACCGCCGCGACGCCGATGATGATGCCCGCCGATGTCCACACATCCGTCATCAGGTGGCGAGCGTCCGCTTCCAGCGCGATGGCGCGGTGTTGTTTGCCCGCCAGCAGCAGGACGCGGGACGTGGCGAAATTGACGATGGAGGCGACAACGGAAACCGCCAGCCCTACGCCCACGGCGTCGAGCGCCCTTGGGTGCGTCATGCGTTCGATGGCTGCCGCTCCGATGCAGAGCGCGGCGATGAGAATCAGCAGACCTTCAAAGCCGCTGGCGAAGTATTCCGCCTTGCTGTGCCCGTAGGCGTGGTTTTCATCTGCGGGTTGTTGGGCGATGGTGAGCATCCAGAGCGCCATGACCGCCCCGGCGAGATTGACCAGGGATTCGAGCGCGTCGGAGAGCAAACCCACCGATCCGGTCAGCGTCCATGCCCAGGTTTTGAGCGCAATGGTGGCGACGGCGGCGGCGATGGAAAGCCAGGCGTAAGGTTTCAGGTTGGGGCGGGGAGCGGCAGTCATGCGTGCGATTGTACTTGCGCCGCGCGGAGGGCAGACAAGGATGGTGGACAAAAAAATGCGGCTCGGAGAGCCGCATTAAATCCACACCAAAGGAGGAAGGGTGGAGGAGACACTGGTCAAGACCTGAACCGCATCCTGTTGAGTGCGAATTATGAGCTAATCCCTAGTCAAACGCAAGGGAAATTTGTGCATCGCACAAAATAATTGTTGTTTTTCGTGTTACATCTTGATTTCATCGCAACCAGTTGTTTTTATTTATAAAATAAAACCCAATGGGATGCTTTGCGTAGTTATCTGGGATTGAATTGCAAAAACAATAAGGTTTTGACGCAACATTTTGTGCGGTGCATCAATGTTGGCGGTGGGTTCAGGCGGGTCTCCATGCGGATGTTCAAATCAGGCTAGAATGCTGGTTTTTCAAGACGAGGTTGCAAGATGGAATGCGTGGTGAAATGGCAGGGCGCGGACGGCATGGCGTTCGTGGCGGAAACGGGCAGCGGGCATCTGGTGGCGATGGATGGCGCGCCGGAAGGCGGCGGGCGCAATCTCGCGCCGCGTCCGATGGAAATGCTGCTGGCGGGCACGGGCGGTTGCACGGCTTACGATGTGGTGATGATTTTGCAAAAAGGACGCCACGCGGTAACGGATTGCGAGGTGCGCCTGACGGCAGAGCGCGCCGAGCGCGAGCCGAAGGTATTTACCCGCATCCACTTCCATTTCCGCGTCAGCGGTCACGCCTTGAAGCCGGAAGCGGTCGAGCGCGCCATTCGCCTGTCCAGCGAAAAATACTGCTCCGCCTCCATCATGCTCGGCAAGACGGCGGAGATGAGTCACGATTTTGAGATTGTCGAGACGGGAGCGGCGTGATTGCATTTTCTCTCCCCACGTGGGAGAGCCAAGCGTCGACAAATGGGTGGTGTGTGCGATGAACCGCCGGGTGGTGGAAGGCGCTTCGCTTTTGCCGTCGCTTCACTTCGTCGAACCCCGCTGCCACCCTGCAGATGATGTCCGCGCTATGCTTGCTGGATTCCCGTCTTTGCGGGAATGACTTTATACTGACGAGTGTTCGGTAAATGGTTGCCAGCTTAATAATTGCCAAGGAAGAGTGATATGAATCTCAATGCAGCGATCATCGATCAGCGTTTGACAAGTGTTCAAGATGAAATTAGAGAACGCGTCAGCGAAGAGCTTGGCATCAAAGATGATGCGCGTCTCAAATCACTTGCATTTGTTTATCTGTGCGTCAAAACCTTGCTTGATCTCGATGCTGACGAAACATTCGACTGCCTGACCGATGGCGGTGGGGATTTCGGCGTAGATGCCTTACACATTACCGAAGAAATGGATGGTGAGTTTGACGTTACGCTGTTTCAGGGAAAATACAAACGCGACCTGGCGGGTAGCTCGAACTTCGAGCAAAACGGCATCGAGGCAATGATTAACGCCATTCGTCATATTTTCGATCCGTCGTCCGAGCTTGGGGCAATCAATGATCGGTTGCGCGTCAAGGTAGAGCAAGCGCGCTCTCTGATTCGTGACGGCTTAATCCCGCGTGTGCAAGCCATTGCCTGTAACAACGGACTCAAATGGAACACCGACGGACAGACGTCGATTGAGCGCGCCGGATTTGGTGAACAAGTCACCTGGGAGTACGTCAACCATGACGAGCTGGTTAACATTTTGCAACGAATCAAGCCGGTGGACGAAACCTTGCGCTTGTCCGGCAAGGCGGTCGTTGAAGACATGAACTTCAGTCGCGTCTGCCTTGGACGTATCCCCGTTGCTGAAATCGCCGCCCTCATGAAAACCCATGGCGAAAGACTGTTGGAGCGCAATATCCGTCGTTACCTGGGGCTACATGGCAACCGCGTCAATGAGGGTATTCGCGCCACGCTGAAATCAGGAACGCCGACCAATTTTTATTTTTTCAATAATGGCCTCACGCTGGTATGCGATGACTTTTCCTACAATGCCCTGCAAAACAGCGACTATCAGGTCAGAGTTGAAAACTTGCAGATCGTCAATGGCGGCCAGACATGCATGACCATTCTCAAAACCGATGAAGAGTTTCAGAAAGCAGGAAAAACCCTGCCGTCTGAAGCGAGCGTATTGGTGCGTATCTACAAGCTGCCCAAAGATAATGAGGACATCGTCCTGCAAATCACCCATGCCACCAACAGTCAAAATCCGGTGGACTTGAAAGATTTACGCGCCAACGACAACAAGCAACAGCAACTGGAGCAAAGTGTTCAGGACTTGGGTTACACCTATCGGCGCAAGCGTATGGATACGTCCCCCAAGCCAACGGACATTACCACTGGTGCAGCAGCCATAGCTGTTTTCGCCGTCTGGCGGCAGGCACCGAACCAGGCCAAATTTTTTACCCGTGAGCACTTTGGCAAATGCTACGCCACCATTTTTACGGACTCACTCAATGGCGCACAGGTGATTATCGCAGCCTTGCTCTACCGTATCGCGGAGAATCATCGGCGGCGTCCGCACGATAAAGATCCCCTGTTTGTTCGCTACGCGTCCTGCTTTATTGCCATGCAGATGGGGCGACGATTACTCAAGGCTTTGAACAAGGAGTTGGGCGGCCTGGATCATCGTAACTTTGCCCAAGCCAAACAGTTCGTTGATACGCAGGGTGAAGCTTATTTCACCGCGTCCTGCCAGGACATTGGTATGGCGTTAGAAAAGCTTTATGGCAAACAGGAAATTTCGATACAGCAACTGTCCGCAACATTCCGACGCGGAGACCTGATTGAAACACTCAAAGGAGTCGAGATTTGATAGACGGTCTTTGACCAATTCACCCGCAATCCAAGGCGATTGCACCTATCCATCATACGTATATTGGTTTAATGTCAAGCACCCGCATTCTCTCATCGTCGTCGAATCCAGCAATCTTGCGGCCTAGCCGCACGCTGCGCCTGGGAATATGTCGAATAGATTAAATCGCCCTGCCTCGTGGGTGGGAGGAGCAAACCTCAAACATAATACGCCGTCTTGGTCATCACTTTCGCCGCTCCTTGCATCAGGCGTTTCACCGGCGTTGGCAGGGGGGCGCCGCCTAAATTGGTGGCGGTTTGGGCGTGGCGGATTTCGTCGGTTTTCATCTGTTCTACGATACCTTGCGAGCGCAGGTCGGTGGCGGGAAGTTGTTCCAGATGGCGGTTCAGATGTCCTTCTACTTGCCGTTCGGTTTCCGCTAAAAAGCCCAGATTCCATTTGTCGCCGCATTTTCCGGCGATCAGCCCCAGACCCAGCGCGCCCGCGTACCAGAGCGGGTTGAAGAGGCTCTTGCGTCCGTCGAGTTCTTCGATGCGCTGCTCCGTCCATGCCAGATGTTCAGTTTCTTCATGCGCCGCCTGTTCGAGTGCGGCGCGGAGGGTCGGGTTGTGCGAGGTGATGGCTTGCCCCTGATACAAGGCTTGCGCGCAGATTTCACCGACGTGGTTAATCCGCATCAGGGCGGCGGCGTGCTGGCGTTCTGCGGGGGAGAGGTCGGCTTCCGGCTGGTCGGCACCGGGCACGGGGCGCACGCTTTTTGCCTTGGCAAAGAGGGTACGCAGACCTTTGTCGACTTCGACGATGAGTTTGTCCTGCCAGTTCATGCGGGTTTCCTCAGTTCGACTGCCCGAAGGGTTCGCCTGCTTTTCGGATCGCCTTGCGAACGTCTTCCGCCTTGGCCGCGATGATGCCGTCTGGACAGAAGAAATCCAGAAACAGCGCGGCATGGTAGCGATTGGTGGTTTCGTTGCGAATGGGTGTCCAGAGGGCGCCGCGTGCTTTTGACCACGCATTGTTCGGACGCCCCAGCGCATAGGTGCGTTTTTGTCGCGTTTCGCAGCGGATGCCTTCGTAACTCACGTTTTTGACACCGGAGGGGCTGACAATCATCAGGGTATAGCGCACGACGCCATCCTTGCCGATGTCAAGATGCTGCGTGTCGACAAAAAACCGGCTGGTGGCGGTGGCGCTCACGTAAAAGCTGTACAGGTTCCGCGCTTCGGGATAAGGCGGGAGCGGGGCTTCGTCTTCTGACCATTCCTGATTCGCGGATTCGTCAGCATCCGAGGTGTAGGTGTCACGACGAAAGCCAAAGGGGTCGCGTTCGTCGAAGGCGTAGGCAGGGAGCGCCAGCAGTACGCAGAGCATGACCGACAAGCAGCGCAGCGGATTCATGTTGCTGCCTCTGGCTCTGGTTTTGACGCAGACTCAGATTCGGACTGCTGCCCCTTGTTTGTCACATGCGACGGATCAAGAAAACGCACCAGTTCGTTCAACGCCTGCGAATAGACGCCGCGTTTGAACTCGATCACGCTGTCTAGCGGCACCCAGTAGTCGTGCCAACGCCAGGCGTCGAATTCGGGATGGGCGGAAGCGCGCAGCGACACGTTGCTGTCGAGTCCGACCAGGCGCAGCAAAAACCAGATTTGTTTTTGCCCCCGATAGGAGCCGCGCCATTCGCGTTTAATCCAGTGTGTTGGCACTTCGTAACGCAGCCAGCCCTTGGTTCTCCCCAGGATATGCACGTGTTCGGGGCGTAGCCCGACTTCTTCGTACAGTTCGCGGTACATGGCTTCTTCCGGCGTTTCGCCGTGCTTGATGCCGCCTTGCGGGAACTGCCAGGAATGTTCACGAATCCGTTTACCCCAGAAAACCTCGTTTTTGGCATTGCAAAGAATGATGCCGACGTTCGGGCGAAAGCCTTCGCGGTCAAGCATAGAAATGTCCTGCTCAATGATTGGTTAGGGCGGATTCTTTCATAAGTGCGGGTTAAGTGCAAAGTCGGGTTCGGGTATCTGGTGTCAGGGAACAGGTGTCAGAGGGCGGAGCAATGCCGTAAAATCCCCCCTTTTCCTTGTTCGGATTATTTTTCCATGCGTTCTACCCGGTTTTTCTTCACCACTCTGAAAGAAGCGCCCGCCGATGCGGACATCATCAGCCAGAAGCTCATGCTGCGCGCCGGACTCATCAAGCGCGCTGCTTCCGGCGTGTATACCTGGATGCCGATGGGCTTGAAGGTTCTCCGCAAGGTGGAAGCCATTGTGCGCGAGGAGATGAACCGTGCAGGCGCGGTTGAACTCCTGATGCCCGCCGTGCAGCCCGCCGAATTGTGGCAGGAATCCGGGCGATGGGAAAAATATGGCCCGGAGTTACTGCGTTTCAAGGATCGGCACCAGCGCGATTTCGTCATCGGACCGACGCATGAAGAAGTGATTACCGACGTGGTGCGCCGGGACGTGAAAAGCTACCGCCAGTTGCCCCTGCACCTCTACCAGATTCAAAGCAAGTTCAGAGACGAGATTCGCCCCCGCTTCGGCGTCATGCGCGGGCGGGAATTTTTAATGAAAGACGGCTATTCCTTCCACGCGGGTTTCGAGGATTTACAGCGCGAATATCAGGTGATGTACGCGACGTACAGCCGCATTTTCACCCGTCTGGGGCTTGAATTCCGCGCTGTGGCGGCGGATACCGGTTCCATCGGCGGCACGGGGTCGCATGAATTCCACGTTATCGCCGAAACCGGCGAGGACGACATCGCCTACTGCCCGGATTCCGACTACGCCGCCAACGTGGAACTGGCGGAAGCGCTTGCCCCCGCAACGCCCCGTCCCGCGCCTGCCGCGCATCAGGAAAAAATCGCCACGCCCGACAAGACCGCCTGTGTTGAGGTTGCCGAGTTTTTGCACATTTCCCTGTCCACATTGGTCAAAGCCATTGCCGTGGTCAGCGAACCGGAAGCGGGGCAAAAGGGTTTCGCGCTCCTGCTCCTGCGCGGCGACCACGAATTGAACGAAATCAAGGCGGGCAAAATCGCGGGGCTTGCCCCTTTTCGCTTCGCCACCCCTGCCGAAGTCGAAGCGTTTTTGGGCTGCATCCCCGGTTACATCGGGCCGGTTGGCGTCGATGGCGCAAAAGTGCGCGTGATCGCAGACCGCAGTGTCGCGGCGATGGGCAACTTTGTTTGCGGCGCGAACGATGCCGGATTCCACCTCACCGGCGTCAATTTCGGGCGCGATTGTCCCGAACCCGAAGTCGCCGACCTCAGAAACGTGGTCGCGGGCGACCCCTCGCCCGACGGTCAAGGCGCGCTCGCCCTCTGTCGCGGCATCGAAGTCGGACACATCTTCCAGCTTCGCACACGTTACGCCAGCGCGTTGAATTGCAGCTATCTGGACGAGGCGGGCAAGAGCCAGATCATGGAAATGGGCTGTTACGGCATCGGCGTGTCGCGCATCGTCGCCGCCGCCATCGAACAGGGGCACGACGACAAAGGCATCGTCTTCCCCGCCGCCATCGCCCCTTTTCAGCTTGCCATCGTGCCGATGGGCTACTACAAAAGCGAAACCGTCAAGGCCGCCGCCGACAAACTCTACGCCGAACTCGCGGCAGAGGGGTTCGACGTGCTGTTGGACGACCGCGACGAACGCCCCGGCTCCATGTTCGCCGACATGGAACTCATCGGTATCCCGCACCGCGTCGTCGTCGGCGAACGCGGCTTGCAACAGGGACAACTGGAATACAAAGGGCGACAGGACGCAGAAGCGACGATGATGGCAGCGGAGGAGATCGTCGCGTTCCTGAAAGGTAAATTGTGCACAGGCTGAAAGGGGCGTTGCTGTTCGCCGTCGCCTGTTGGCTCCCCCTGCAAACATGGGCGGGGGCGCAGCAGTATGAGCCGCTGTCCGCCAGCGTTCAGGCTGCCCTCTCTGGCGCGATTGCCGACAAAAAACCGCCGGGCAGTTCCTTCAGGAATTACAGCGAGGCGGTGGAATGGCTCTCCGCCATGTCGCCGCGCCTTGCCAAACGGATTCCCAATCAGGAATACCGACTGGAATTGTTGCGCGCCATCCACTACGAAGCCACCCGTGCCGGAATCGACCCGCAACTGGCGCTGGGGCTGATTCAGGTCGAATCCGGTTTTCGCAAATACGCGGTTTCCAGCGCCGGAGCGCGGGGTTACATGCAGGTTATGCCGTTCTGGGTCAAACTGATCGGCACGCCCGCCGACAACCTGTTTCACATGCGCACCAATCTGCGCTACGGCTGTACCATTCTGCGACACTATCTGGACATCGAAAAAGGGGATCTCTTTCGCGCCCTGGGGCGTTACAACGGCAGTCTGGGGCGCGCCGAATATCCCAATATGGTTCGGGGCGCATGGGATCAATGGCGCTTTGAAAAACGTAACGTCATTCCGTAATGACATAAATTTGGTAAACTGGGCGCTTGTTTTGGGAGACATGTCGCCATGAAAAAAAATCTGCCCGTTACGAATACCGAGACGCTGCTGCCGGAAAACGAATTTATCTATTCGCGCACCGATCTGAAAGGCGTCATTGTTGAGGTGAATGACGCTTTCGCCACGATCAGCGCCTTTTCACGAGAAGAGATGATCGGTCAGTCGCATAACCTTGTGCGACACCCCGACATGCCGCCGGAAGCCTTTGAGGACATGTGGCGCGATTTGAAGGCGGGGCTGCCCTGGCGCGGTCTCGTCAAAAACCGGCGCAAGGACGGCGGTTTTTACTGGGTGATCGCCAATGCCTCGCCCGTGCGCGAAGGCGGCAGAATTACCGGCTACCAGTCGGTGCGCGCCTGCCCCACCCGTGCGGAGATCGAGGCGGCGGACGCGGCGTATCATCGGGTCAGTCAGGGCGACAAATCCATCTGCATCCGGCACGGGGGCGTTGCCTCGCCCCGATTGGGTTTACTGAACTATCTGGAGAATCTGAATGTGCAAACGGCGCTCATCGGCGGGTTCGCGCTGCTCTTGGGCGCGGCGTTGCTGGTGGCTTCGCTGGGCGCGTTGCCCGTGTGGGCGGCGCGGATATTGGGCGGGGCGGGCTTGTTGGCGGGGGGGTATTTTCTGGTGCTGTTTCGCCCGCGCCTGCTGCGTGACCTAGGGCATATTTCGCACTATTTGCTCACCCTGCTGAACAGCGGTGATTTGCGCGCCCGACTGACCAATAACCGTTCCGACGCGGTGGGGCGCGTCATGCGCCGCCTTGACCGTCTGATGGCGTGGATGCAATCCACCCTGCAAGGGATGGGGGACGCTTCTCTGGCGGTGCGGCATTCCGTGCATGAGGTCGCGCAGGGCGTGGTGGTGTTGAATGATTCGGCGAGGGTGCAGAGCGACGCCACGGCGGCGGCGGCGGCGGGGATTGAAGAAATTACCGTCTCCATCAGCGAAGTCGCCGCCAACGCGGCTTCCACCCGCAACGCGGCGGATGTGGCGGCGCATGCCTCCAGCGATGGCAGCGCGCTTGCCGAGCAGGCGTGCGCCACCATTCTGGCGCTTGCCGATACGGTGCGGGTTTCCGCTTCCCAGGTGGAAAGCATGGGCGTACATTCTGAAGCCATCTCCCGCATCACCGGCACCATCAAGGAAATCGCCGACCAGACCAATCTTTTGGCGTTAAACGCCGCCATTGAAGCGGCAAGAGCGGGCGAACAGGGGCGGGGTTTCGCGGTGGTGGCGGACGAAGTGCGAAAACTTGCCGAACGCAGCGCCAAGGCGACGGAAGAAATCAGCCTGATGGTCGAAGCCGTTCAGGAGGCGACCACCCAGGCCGTGACGAGTATGCGTTCCGGCGCAAGTCAGGTGGACGCGGGCGTCAAACTGGTGCAGGACGCCCGTGACGCGCTGCTGGAAATCAATTCGCAAATGTCCCACACGCTCAATATGGTCAGCGACATTTCCAATTCTTCCGGCGAACAGCAGGTGGCGATGACCTCGATGGCGCAAAATATCGAACAGGTCGCCTCCATGACCGATCAAAACCTTGCGCTGGCGGGAGAAACCACCCAAACCGCAGAATCGCTGCGCGCCACGACCGACCGAATGCAAAAAGCCGTCGGGCAATATACGGTTTGAAACGGTCGCCGGGAGCGTCGGCGTCCCCGCTGGCGGGGTTGAATTTATTTTTGAACATCAACCCGCCGCCTGTAGGTTGGGTAAGCCGCAGGCGCAACCCGACATTGGCGATTTATCGCACACAACCTGCGAGAAACCACTCACCGTCATTGCGAGGAGCGTAGCGACGCGGCATTCAGGGATCAGATGTCAGGTGACAGTAATCAGGGGCGGCAAAGCCTTCAGAAAGTACTGACATCTGTCACCTGATACCTGATACCTGATCCCTGATCCCTGAATGCCGCGTCGCTTTGCTCCTCGCAATGACGCGCGCGGGGGGGGTTGGGTTTGTCAGCAGTCTGGGGCGACTACAGGTCGCCTCTACGAAAAAACCATCGGTACAGCTTTGTCAGCAGTCTCAACTCATGGCCGTCCCTGCCGCGAACAGTGTGCAGGTGAGCAGCGCGCCGCGCAGGGCGTTTTTGAGCAGGGGGCGGAGGGCGGCACCGTCGGGGGCGTGGAGTACCGTCCAGCCCTGGTGGGCGAGCAGGGGCGTGGCGAGCAGAAAGAGCCAGCCAGTGAGACTTTTCAGTTCAAACAGGGCATAGAACGAAAGGCAGATCACGGCGGTCGCCAGCAGAGCGATGTGGTAATAGCGGGCGCGCAGCGGCCCCAGGCGCAAGGCAAGGGTGCGTTTGCCGCTTTTCTGGTCGGCATCCAGATCGCGCAGGTTGTTGATGTTGAGTACGGCGGTTGCCAGCAGACCGCAGCCGGTGGCGGGCAGCAGGATGCTCATGTCAAAAGCGTGGGTTTGCAGGTGGTAGGAACCGCTGACGCCCAGCCAGCCAAAGAAAATCAATACGGAAAGGTCGCCCAGCCCCAGATAGCCGTAAGGATTTTTACCGATGGTGTAAGTGATGGCGGCGATGATGGCGAGCAGCCCCAGAAACAGAAAACCGATGATGTCGCCTACGCTCTGACAGGCGCTCCAGATCAGCGTAGAGCCGATGACAATGCAGCAGGCGAAGCAAATCCGCAATGCCTTTCGCATTTCCTGCACCGTGATTTGTCCCTTCTGCATTCCCCGTAATGGCCCCAGGCGTTCCTGCCCGTCACTTCCTTTTATGGCGTCGCCATAGTCGTTGGCGAAATTGGAGAGGATTTGCAGCGAACTCGCTGTCAGCAAGGCGAGCAGCGTGATCGACCAACTGAATCCGCCGCGCCATGCCGCCAGCGCGGAGCCAGTCAGAATCGCGGCAAACGACAGGGGGAGGGTCGCAGGTCGGGCGGTTTCAATCCAAACGCGAACTCTGGAGAGGAAGGATTGGGTAGACACGCGAGTATTCAGCCTTTATGCGTGGAAAATGTATCGCTTGCCGCTGTGCGTCGGTTCGGGCAATCGGGCTTCGTGCAGCGGGCGTAGAGATAGAGCGCGTGTTCGTCGATGATGAAGCCGCGTTTTGCCGCCACTTTCTTTTGCAGGCGTTCGATTTCTTCGTCACAGAATTCTTCCACTCGCCCGCAATCGGTGCAGACCAGATGGTCGTGGTGATGCCCTTCGTTGATTTCAAACGTGGCTTTGCCGGATTCAAAAAAGTGCCGCTCCAGCAGTCCCGCCTGTTCAAACTGGGTGAGCACCCGATAGACCGTCGCCAGACCGATGTCCACGCCTTCCGTCAGCAGCAGGCGATAAACATCTTCCGCGCCCAGATGACGCACCTCGCTTTTTTCAAACAATTCGAGAATTTTCAGACGGGGGAGCGTGACTTTCAGCCCCTTTTCGCGCAGGTTTTGAGAATTCGGCATGATCTTCCTTTGATGAGGACGGCAGGTGAAACACGCAGAGGCGCGCACTTCGTTCACCTTTACGCACGGCAAGCGGGCGCAAAATTTCGGTTATGATACAAGGCTCGATAAACCTTTCAAAATTTCTGCGTCCTTCATGTTCTACAAATCCATAACTGTCGCGCTTCTGGCGGCGCTTTCTCTGGGCGCGTGCAACCACGTTCCCCGTATCGTGACCGAATATCGCATCGACGTACAGCAGGGCAACGTGCTGACGCAGGACATGGTGGCGCAACTGCGCCCCGGTCTGACCCGCGACCAGGTGCGCTTCATTCTGGGCACGCCGCTGCTGACCGACGTTTTCCACGGCGACCGCTGGGATTACCTGTTCCGCCTCGAAGAAGGCAAAACCGGCACGGTGACGGCACGCAAACTGTCGGTATTTTTCAATTCCGACGGCTTGCTGGAGCGCATCGCGGGCGATGCCGAAGTCGGCACGACCGCCGAATTGACCGAGCCGATGGCGCGTACCCAGGTGATTGATCTGGGCAGCGTCGCGCCGGGCGAGACGCCGCTACCGCCGGAAGAAGGCGAGGGGTTCTGGAGCCGTCTCTGGCAAAGCCTCAGTTGGTAAAACTGCTTTAACAAACAAGGAAACAAGCATGTCAAAAAACCGAATCGGCATCGTCGGCGCCTCCGGTCGCATGGGACGCATGTTGATTGAAACCGTCCTGAAAGATGAAAACGCCCAACTCGCCGCCGCCTTCGACCAACCGGGCGGCAACGCCCTCGGACGCGACGCCGCCGAACTCGTCGGTCTGCCGCCCTGCGGTGTGCGTGTGCAAGATGACGTGGCGAGCGGTCTTCTGAACTGCGACTGCCTGATTGACTTCACCCGTCCCGCAGGCACGCTCGCCCACCTCGACCTCTGCGCCGCCGCTGGCGTGGCGATGGTGATCGGCACCACGGGCTTCGATGCGGCAGGCAAGGCGAAGATTGACGCAGCCGCCAGACGCATCCCCATCGTCTTCGCGCCCAATATGGCAGTCGGCGTCAACGCCGTCTTCAAACTTCTGGACGTGGCGGCGCGCATTCTCAACCAGGGTTACGACGTGGAAGTGCTCGAAGCCCATCACCGCCTGAAAGTCGACGCCCCTTCCGGCACCGCGCTGCGTATGGGCGAAGTCGTCGCCGACGCCCTCGGTCGGTCGCTTGCAGACTGCGCGATTTACGGGCGCGAGGGGCACACGGGCGAACGCCAGAAGGAAACCATCGGTTTTTCCACGATACGCGGCGGCGACATCGTAGGCGACCACACCGTGATGTTCTGCGGCATCGGCGAACGAGTGGAAATCTCCCACAAATCCGGCAGCCGTATGCCCTACGCGCTAGGCAGCCTGCGCGCCGCGCGCTTTTTGAGCGGGCAGAAGCAGGGGCTGTTTGATATGCAGGATGTGTTGGGGTTCAGGTGACAGGTGGCAGGTAACAGGTAACAGAGGCAGGGAATGGGCGGATCACATGTAGGGGCACGGCGCGCCGTGCCCCTACGAGGTCTCGCAATGACGCGGTTGCCCAGCCTTCACGGGGGGGGGGCGGGTTTGAAACCCGCCCCTGCGACGCGCGCGCAAACTGGTAGAATCCCGTCCTTCCCATGCCAAACCTGATGACATCATGAATCTTCCCGATGAATTGAAATATGCCGCAACCCACGAATGGGCGCGGCAGGAAATGGATGGTTGTCTGACCATCGGCATCACCGACTACGCGCAGGATTTGCTGGGCGACCTGGTGTTTGCCCAACTGCCCGCCGTCGGGCAGAAGGTGGCGGCGAATGCCCCCATCTGCGTGCTCGAATCCGTGAAGACGGCTTCAGACGTTCATGCGCCGGTCAGCGGGGTGATCGCTGCCATCAATACCGATTTGCAGGACACGCCGGAACAGGTCAATCAGGACAGCTATGCCGCGTGGTTATTTCGTGTTACGCCCGACAACGCCGCCGATTTTTCCGCGCTGCTCAATGCCGCGCAGTACAAGGCGACGATTGACGCGGGCTGATTCTGGCTGGCATATTTTTGGCATGGCGGCGCTCAAAATCGAAATCCTTTGGTCGACGCCCTGCCGTCTTCTCGGCTAGAATTGCGCTTTCCCGCATCCTGTCTTCCCATGACCAAATACGTATTCGTCACTGGCGGCGTCGTGTCCTCGCTTGGCAAGGGCATCGCCGCCGCGTCGCTTGGCGCTATCCTTGAATCACGCGGCATCAAGGTAACGCACCTCAAACTTGACCCCTACATCAATGTCGACCCCGGCACCATGTCGCCCTTTCAGCACGGCGAGGTGTTCGTTACCGAAGACGGCGCCGAAACCGACCTTGACCTTGGGCACTATGAACGCTTTACCAGCGCGAAAATGTCCCGGCGCAACAATTTCACCACCGGGCAGGTTTATGACTCGGTGCTGAAAAAGGAACGTCGGGGCGAGTATCTGGGCAAGACCGTGCAGGTGATTCCGCACATCACCGACGAAATCAAGATGAAAATCAAGGCGGGCGCCAAAGGCGCTGACGTGGCGATCATCGAAGTCGGCGGCACGGTGGGCGACATCGAATCCCTGCCCTTTCTCGAAGCCATCCGCCAGATGGGAATCGAAGAAGGGCGCGGCAACATCTGCTACATCCATTTAACCCTGTTGCCTTACATTCCCACGGCGGGCGAGCTGAAAACCAAGCCGACGCAGCACTCTGTGAAGGAATTGCGCGAAATCGGCATTCAGCCCGACATCCTGCTCTGCCGCGCCGACCGCTCCATGCCCGCGGAAGAACGTCGCAAAATCGCGCTCTTTTGCAACGTCATGCCGGAAGCCGTGATCGAATGTCTGGATTCGGATTCCATCTACAAGATTCCCGGCATGTTGCACGCGCAGATGATGGACGAAATCGTCTGTCACAAGCTGGGCATTCTCGCCCACGCCGCCGACCTCGCCCTGTGGGACAAGCTCATCGACGCGCTGGAACATCCCCGCGAGCAGGTGGATATTGCCTTTGTCGGCAAATACGTCGACCTCACCGAATCCTACAAATCGCTGATTGAAGCCATCAATCACGCGGGTATGCACACCCACAGCCGGGTCAACATCCATTTCATTGATTCTGAAACGCTGGAAACCGAAGGCATCGCCGCGCTGACACGCATGGATGGCATCCTCGTTCCCGGCGGTTTCGGCAAGCGCGGCACAGAAGGCAAAATCGCCGCCATCCGCTACGCCCGCGAAAACAGGGTGCCCTACCTCGGCATTTGTCTGGGATTGCAAATGGCGGTCGTCGAATTCGCCCGCGACATGGCAGGCATGAAAAACGCGCATTCCACCGAGTTTGTGGCGGACACGCCCTACCCGGTCATCGGTCTGATTACCGAATGGCACGATGCCACCGGCAAGGTGGAAAGACGTTCCGGCGACTCCGACCTGGGCGGCACGATGCGCCTGGGCGGTCAAATCTGCCAGTTGCGAGAAGGCAGCAAGGCGCGTGAAATCTATGGGCAACCGGAAATCATCGAACGCCATCGCCACCGCTACGAAGTCAACAACACCCTGCTTGCCGAACTCGAAGCCAGGGGGCTGATGGTGTCCGGTCGCGCCCCCGGCACGAATCTTTGCGAAATGATCGAACTCCCCGCCGAAGCGCATCCCTGGTTCGTCGCCTGCCAGTTTCACCCGGAATTCACGTCCAACCCGCGTCAGGGGCATCCGCTGTTTACCTCTTACGTGAAAGCCGCGCTTGCCCGAAAAGAGGGGAACAAGGCATGAAGCTCTGCGGCTTTTCCGTCGGACTCGACTGCCCGCTGTTTCTCATCGCCGGCCCCTGCACCGCCGAATCGCTGGAACTCTGCGTCGATGTGGCGGGGCATCTGAAAGAAGTTACCGACAGGCTTGGCATTCCCTACATTTTCAAAGCCTCTTACGACAAGGCCAATCGCAGTTCCGGCAGGTCGGTACGCGGCCTTGGCATTGACGCGGGCTTGAAGCTGCTGGACGAAGTGCGGCGACAGGTCGGCGTACCGATTCTGACCGACGTGCATACCGAAGCCGACATCCCTGCCGTCGCCGCCGTGGCGGATGTGCTGCAAACCCCCGCCTTTCTTTGCCGCCAGACCGATTTTATTCACGCCGTCGCCGCAGCGGGCAAACCGGTGAATATCAAAAAAGGGCAATTTCTCGCCCCCGGCGACATGAAAAACGTGGTGAAGAAGGCGCAGGAAGCCAATGGCGGCGCGGATAATCTCATGGTCTGCGAGCGCGGCGCCTCGTTTGGCTACAACAATCTGGTTTCCGACATGCGCGCGCTCGCCATCCTGCGCGAAACCGGCTGCCCGGTGGTCTTCGACGCCACCCATTCCGTGCAATTGCCGGGCGGACAGGGCGACACCTCCGGCGGACAGCGCGAATTCGTGCCCATACTGGCGCGCGCCGCCGTCGCCGTGGGCATCGCCGGAATTTTTATGGAAACCCATCCCAACCCGGAAAAAGCCTGGTCAGACGGCCCCAATAGCTGGCCACTCGCCAAAATGGAACATCTGCTCGCCACGCTGGTCGCGCTGGATACGGCGGTGAAGGCGGCGGGGGTTGAAGCATTGCAATAATTCCCCCCCTCTCCCTAACCCTCCCCCACGAGGAGGGAGGGAGCAAGTTTGTTTTTTTAATTTAGAATCCAGGCCATTAAAAACAGGAGTAAACCATGAGTTCAGTTGTTGATGTCATCGCCCGCGAAATTCTTGATTCGCGCGGCAATCCCACGGTCGAGTGCGATGTGTTGCTTGAATCCGGCGTCATGGGGCGGGCTGCCGTGCCTTCCGGCGCGTCGACCGGTTCGCGTGAAGCCATCGAACTGCGCGACGGCGACAAGCGGCGCTATCTCGGCAAGGGCGTGCAGAAGGCCGTCGAACACATCAACACCGAAATTTCCGAAGCCATCATCGGGCTGGACGCGCAGGAACAGGCGTTCATCGACCAAAGCCTGATTGAACTCGACGGCACCGACAACAAATCGCGCCTGGGCGCAAACGCCATCCTCGCCGTGTCGATGGCGGTCGCCAGGGCAGCCGCCGAAGAATCCGGTCTGCCTCTCTACCGTTATTTCGGCGGCATGGGGCCGATGCAGATGCCCGTGCCGATGATGAACATCATCAATGGCGGCGCGCACGCCAACAACAGCCTGGACATTCAGGAATTCATGATCATGCCGGTCGGCGCGCACACCTTCCGCGAAGCCCTGCGTACCGGCGCGGAAGTATTCCACGCGCTGAAAAAGCTGCTCGACAAAAAAGGCTTTTCCACCGCCGTGGGTGACGAAGGCGGCTTTGCGCCCAACCTGAAGAGCCACGCCGAAGCCATCCAGATCATCATCCAGGCCGTCGAAGAAGCGGGCTACACCCCCGGCAAAGATGTGCTGCTCGCGCTTGACTGCGCCGCTTCGGAGTTCTACAAGGATGGCAAATACCACCTTGCGGGCGAAAACCTGCAACTCACCGCCGCGCAGTTTGTCGATTATCTGGAAAATCTCGCCAATCAGTTCCCCATTGTCTCCATTGAAGACGGCATGGCGGAAGGCGATTGGGATGGCTGGAAACAGCTTACCGACCGCCTGGGCAAAAAAGTGCAAATCGTCGGCGATGACCTCTTTGTGACCAACACCCGCATCCTGAGAGAAGGCATCCAGAAAGGCATTGCCAATTCCATCCTCATCAAGATCAACCAGATCGGCACATTGTCGGAGACCTTCGCCGCCGTGGAAATGGCAAAACGCGCCGGTTACACCGCCGTGATTTCGCACCGCTCCGGCGAAACCGAAGACAGCACCATTGCCGACATCGCCGTGGGCTTGAATGCCGGACAAATCAAAACCGGCTCGCTTTCCCGCTCCGACCGCATCGCCAAATACAACCAGTTGTTGCGTATCGAAGAAGACCTGGGCGATACCGCGTCCTATCCGGGACGCGAGGCTTTCTATAATCTGCGTTAAGTGATAAAAGACCCTGATTGATTTTTAATTCCATCAGGGTTTTTATTCATTTTCCATCATGCGCTGGCTGACCATCGCCCTCCTCGCCCTCCTCATCCTCATCCAGCAGCCGCTTTGGTTTGGCAAAGGCGGCTGGCTGAAAGTATGGGAATACGACCGCCAACTGCAACAGCATAAAGAACTCACCCGCCAACTGGAATTACGCAACGCAGGCCTTGACGCCGAAGTGCGCGACCTGAAAACCGGCTACGAAGCCATCGAAGAACGCGCCCGCTTTGAATTGGGGATGATTAAACAGGGCGAAGTGTTTATTCCGGTGCAGGACAGAGCGGCGGCGAATACCGCTACACCGTAGGCGCTGCCGCCATAGCCTTGCACGCCCAAATGTAGATCGGGCATGTTTTGTATGCCCGACATCAGGCATCAGAGGTCAGGTGACAGTCATCAGGGGCGGCTTTGTCGCCATAGGGCACGGCACGCCGTGCCCCGGCGTGGCGTGCCCGAATGTTTGACACGGATTGTCGGCGACGCTTGGCTGCCAGGTTCACCGTTGCCGGGAGCGCTGGCGGCACCAAAGGCAGGGTTGGCTCCGCGCGAAAAATCTTAAAACCGCCTTTGGTGCCGCCGACGCTCCCAGGTGGACGGCGCGTCAAAAGTGAGGCGTCCCCGAATGTTTGGTACGGATGTAGGTCGGGCATGTTTTGTATGCCCGACATCAGGCATCAGAGGTCAGGTGACAGTCATCAGGGGCGGCTTTATCGCCATAGGGCACGGCACGCCGTGCCCCTACAGGTGATCCGCCCATTCCTCGTAGGGGCACGGCGTGCCGTGCCCCGGTGTGCCATGCTCGACCTGCGAAAACCCGCCCCTTTTTGATGCTCGTTGCCCGACCATGCCGCCGTCCTGTCTGAATCAACCGTTGGTCGCCAAAAATCGACCGATTATCAGGTGGCGGTTACTTTTCAGCGGGCAATTACCCATAATCCAGTCCAATAGATAAGGAGTCTGATGATGAAACATTCCCAAGCCCTTCGTGAATTTCGTGGATTTCATGGGTTTACCCTGATTGAGATGCTGGTTGTGGTCGTGCTGGTGGGGATTCTGACGATGATCGCGGTGCCCACTTATCAACAACTGGTGATGAGGAGCCGCGTCAGCGCCGCTACTACCGAAATAATGGCGGCAATCAATTATACGCGCAGCGAGGCCATCAGGCAGGGGAAGAACATCATCATGGACCCGGCGAACGCGGTTTGTGATGGCGCGGGTTATGGATCCTTTGCAACGGGCTGGGTGATTGGCGAATATAAGAAACAGGCTCGCAAAGGTGGAGGAAAATATGCGGGAGTGCCTCTGGAGTCTGTAGACAAGGATAATATATTGCGACAGCATGAACCCTTGCAGGGCATCAATATACCGTTCAGGGCAAGGTTGCGCATTGGGTTTGATCGTCGGGGAGATCACTCTGTTGGCGGGAAAGCTTTCAACAATGCAGGAGGTGAAAAAATTGTAATAACGGCAAAGGGATGCAAGCCCGGGATGCCGGGTATGCAGCGTACGATTCGCGTCAATAATAATGGGCGCGCACAAGTCATAGATACCTCGGATCAGATAACGGCGGAAGACTGCGGGGATGTGCCAACGGAGGAAACTTATAACTGGCCGGCGGATGGCCCCTCCTGTGACTATGAACGGTATGGAAGCTGAGTATTCCTCATCCTCATGTATGAATCGGAATTTGCCATGAACACTTTTTCTTCTGTTTTTCCGCACCGCCAGCGTGGGTTCTCGCTGCTGGAAGTGTTGATTACCGTGCTCGTTTTTTCGATTGGGCTTATGGGCCTGGCGGGTTTGCAGGTCGTGAGCGTCAAAGCCAATCAAAACGCCATGTCGCGTTCCATCGCTTCCGAGGCGGCTTATGATTTGATGGATCAATTTCGTGCCAATGCTCAGAGTACGGTAAATGTGGACGCATGGCGAACCAAACTGAAAGAGAGTTTGCCCGGTGTGGTGGACGCTCAGACCGGGGTTTGCGTCACGGCGACCACCACCCCCTGCGGCGGGTATTCGGCGGGGGCGGTCAAAATTACTGGTAAGCCGACCGCGGTATTTGTGCACGTCAGGGTGCAATGGAATCAGGCAACGGTGAACGCAAAGAATTTTTCAACGGCAGCGGATGCGGCAGCGCAGGGTACTGTGGCTGACACGATGCAACAAGTCACCATAACGGGGCAATTATGAACAGCATAAAAAACCATGGGCGTGGCGCTTCGCAAGGGTTCTCCATTGTTGAACTCCTGATAGCCTCGGCGCTCGGTCTGATTATTCTGGCGGGCGTGTTCTCTGTGTTTTTGAGTAACAGCCAGAGTTTTCGCTTTAATTCCCAGATGTCGCGCGTTCAGGAAAACGGTCGTTTTGTCATGAACATGATCGAGGATGATGTGCGTCAGGCTGCTTATGGCGGTTTTTTCAGGACGGGTCTGGATGGAGAGGAGCGCGTTGACACAATGTTTGATGAGGCAGTGCTGGCGATGAAATGTATTGATACTGCTGATTATTCTCCTGTTAGCACAAAAAGCTCCCAACAAACGGCGGAAAATGTGGTGAAAGGTGTGACTTGGGACAAGACCACACGTCAGCTGAGTGTTTATGGTATTGGTTATGTTCATAATGCTGGGGGGATGTTTTTTATGAAGCTTCATGAATCAGGGTGTGATTTTATGGGAACGAAGACTACGGCGGCGCAGAGTGATCTGTGGAGTAAGGATAAGGCGATAGTGCCAATGCCTGCTATCTCATACTATACGTTTGATGAGGACACGCATAATTTGCTGCGATTTGGGTATGCTGGTGGTGCGGGTGATGATAGTTTTGTTCTTACCGAGACTATAATTAATAACCAGACGATCGTTGATAATGTGGATAAATTCCTCGTGTGTGCAGGTGTGGCAAACGTGGATGCCGAAGGCAGGATGCAGGAAGGCATCACATGGGATACGACGGCAGGCGGTCTCAGCGCGAGTGATGATAAATGGAAGCGGGTCACGGCGATTCAGGTGGATTTGATTTTGGCTTCTGCCGAGCGGAACGCGGTCACAACCGAGAATACGGTTCAGAGCTACAAGCTTTGTGACGGCACCACTTGGACCAGCCCCAGCGATAAACGCCTGCATAAACTCTTTCATAGCACCATCACCTTGCGAAACAAGGTGCCCAACGGGTTTGCGCGAGAAGATTCCTCCCGGCATTGCGAACTGACGGCTTCCAATTGCTGACCCTGCTGACCATAGGTGAAAAAAATGACAACAACAGATACAGGCATGACTCCGGCTTTTGGCGCCGCCCATGCTCCAAACAGACAAAAAGGCGCGATTCTGGTGGTGAGTCTGATTATCCTCATGATCGTGACCATACTTGCCCTGGCGGGCGTGCAAGGGGTTGCCTTGCAGGGGCGCGCGTCCGCCAATGCCTATGACGACAATATCTCCTTTCAGGCGGCAGAAACGGCGTTGCGCTGGGCGGAGCTGGAGCTGATGAACCATCAGGATACTGTCGGAACCATTGAGCAGTTCGATGCCGAGACAGCGCCCGCGCCTTCAGAATTTGCAGAAAAAAACTATAATGAGAGCATATGGCAGAAGGAGATTCCCGACGCGATGAAACCCGCGGGCGTATTCGCCAAACCAAAAGTGACCGTGCAGCAATACGATGAAAATTGTTTTCTGGTTTACAGCATTGGCATCGGGCGTAGTCGCGCGACCCAGACGGTGTTGAATTCCGTTGTTTGCCGCGAATAGCCTGTTAATGTCGGGCGAGCGCCAGATCTCTCGCCTAAGGAGAAGATGATGCAAAAAAACAGACAAGGGTGCAAAATGAACAGGCAGCAAGGCTTTACGCTGATTGAATTGATGATTGTGGTCGCGATTATCGCCATATTGTCGCTCATCGCCTTTCCTTCGTATCGGACTTATGTCCAGAAAACCAAACGCGCGGAATGCCAGGGCGTCATGATGGCGGCTTCCGGTGCGCTTGAACGCTATTACGCGGTCACGATGAAATATAACGGTGCCACAGGATTGCCTGAACGCTGCCCGGTGGACGCGGATGAATCGAGCGCTTCTTATAAGCTTAAATATGAGAATCCCGCTGTTTCAGGAACGGCAGTTCCCTATTTCATAATCACGGCAGAGCCCCAAGGATCGCAAGCCGACCCCAACGGAGATAAGTGCAAAACTTTGACGCTTAATTATCAAGGGATCAAAGGGCAAGACAACGGGAACCCCTTGACCGACCCGGCTTGTTGGAAATAGCCTGGGAGCAATGGCGGGCGCGGTATCGGTTCAGGCACGGCACGCCGTGCCCCTACGGGGAACGGGTGGATCACCTGTAGTCGGGCACATGAAATGTGCCCGACCTGCATCCGTGTCAAACATTCGGGCGCGGTACATCAGGGCACGGCACGCCGTGCCCCTACGGGGAACGGATGGATCACCTGTAGGGGCCGGCGTGCCGTGCCCTGTGTCGGCAAACGCGAAGGCGTAACGGGGAGTTTACGGGCGCGGTATCGGTTTTGAGCCTGGGAGCGCCGGCGTCCCCGCCGGCGGTTTTAGAGCAGATTAACTTAACATGGCTCACATCCATTGCCATCGTGTAGGGGCGCGCATTGCGCGTCCGTGGTTCCGTTGGACGCGCAATGCGCGCCCCTACGTAAAACCGAACGCGCGCCAAGTTTTATTTGCGTATCAATTTGTTAATCTGCTCTAAGATTTTTCGCGCGGAGCCAAACCCGCCGGCGAGGACGCCAGCGCTCCCAGCAACAGCAAGCGTAGCGCCGACAATCCGTGTCAAACATTCGGGCACGGTACATCAGGGCACGGCACGCCGTGCCCCTACGAGGAACGGATGGATCACCTGTAGGGGCACGGCGTGCCGTGCCCTGTGTCGGCAAGATGTTTGCGCAGGGGGCGGTTCACATCAGGGCAATCGCATGAATGCTAATGAAATCACCAATACCGCTTTTCGTGAGGCACGGCTGTAGGGGCACGGCGCGCCGTGCCCCTACTCCCCTTTTCACTCCCTCTCCCCTTGTGGGAGAGGGCTGGCAGCGATTCAGCACAGAACTACGCTTGCACATGCTGAACCATACCCCTCTTCCGCCCCTGCGGGGCACCTTCTCCCACAAGGGGAGAAGGGTGATTCGCGCGGCTTCGCCGTTACAAAGCATGTCTTCAGCATTCATGCAATTGCCCTGCGGTTCACATGTTCCAACGCATTGGCCGCTGCGCCTTGTGCTAGACTTCATCCATCAACAGGAGAACTCACTGTGGAATTACAAGTTTACCAAGCGCTGATTGCAGCCGGAGCGCCTGAAGAAGCTGCCAAGAACGCTGCTGAGTCCATCAACAGGGCGATTGACAGCAGGTACGCAATTCACGCTAAAGAACTGGCGACAAGAGGTGACATTGAGCAAATTCGCGCAGACCTGGAAAAAACAAAAGGCGAACTTAGAACCGAAATCGCCAGAATCGAAGCCAATCTGATCAAATGGCTTGTCGGAACAGGTCTCGTCATCATCGGCGTCATCCTCAAAACAATGCACTGATTCCGGTTCGCATTAAAAACGAACCTTTGTCGACTTCGCCTTGCCGTACAAGAGCACTGTCTTCAGCATTCATGCGCTTGCCCTTCTGCGGATGCAGGGCAATCGCATGAATGCTGAAGACATGCTTTGTAACGGCGAAGCCGCGCGAATCACCCTTCTCCCCTTGTGGGGTGAGACGGGAATTCTCGAAGCGAATGCTTCGAGCCGTCGAACGCCCAATTTCATGCAGAGAATTGGGCGGGGCGCGGAGGCGAGGTGCCCCGCGAATTTACGTAAAAGCGCGGAAGAGGGGTATGGTTCAGCATGTGCAGGCGTAATTCCGTGCTGAACCGCTGCCAGCCCTCTCCCACAAGGGGAGAGGGAGTGAAAAGGGGAGTAGGGGCACGGCGCGCCGTGCCCCTACAGCCGTGCCTCACGAAAAGCGGTATTGGTGATTTCATTAGCATTCATGCGCTTGCCCTGTCTGCGGATGCAATGCCCCTGATGCCTGACGCCGCCCGCGTTATAATCTCCCGTTTTTCGGCGTCCTCTTTCTTCCATGCTTGTTTTTCGCGGTTTTCGTCGTTCTGTTGCGGCTTCCACGGTACTGACCATCGGTAATTTTGATGGGGTGCATCGGGGGCATCAGGCGTTGTTGGCGCATCTGATTGCCACCGCGCGGGGCTACGGGTTGCCAGCGGCGGTGATGACCTTTGAGCCGCATCCGCGTGAATTTTTCTCGCCGGATACCGCGCCCGCCCGCCTCTCGACCTTGCGCGAAAAACTGGAAGCCTTTGCCGCTGCGGGTGTGGATGAGGTTTATGCGGTGCGCTTCAATGATGCTTTTGCCGCGCACTCTGCGCCAGCGTTCGCGCGGGAAGTGCTCTCCGACGGGTTGCATGTGCGCCATCTCATCATTGGTGACGATTTTCGTTTTGGCGCGGGGCGGCAGGGGGATTTTGCGTTTTTGCAGGCAGCGGGACGCTCGCCGGATTTTGCTGGCTTCGAGGTGGAAGCCATGCCCACGGTGGTGCAGGGCGCGGAACGGGTTTCCAGTTCTGCCATTCGCGCCGCGCTGGCGGCGGGGGATTTTGCGAAGGCGGAAACTTTTCTGGGGCATCCCTACGCCATCGCAGGTCAGGTGGTGCATGGGCGCAAGTTGGGGCGGCAGCTTGGATTCGCCACCGCCAATATTCGCATCCGCCACAATCCGCCGCCCATGCAGGGGGTGTTCGCGGTGCAGGTTACTGTGGGGGACAATGCGCCCCTGCCGGGTGTCGCCAATCTGGGGCTGCGCCCGACCATCGCCCAAACCATCGCGCCCCTGCTGGAAGTGCATTTACTCGATTTCACCGGCAACCTGTATGGCACACATCTGCATGTCGCCTTTTTGCACAAGCTGCGCGACGAAATGAAGTTTGCCGACCTTGCCGCCTTGAAACAGCAGATTGCCCGTGACGCGCTGGCGGCGCGGACGTTTTTTTCTCCTGCCCTTCCATCTGAATCTTCAAATTCTCAAAACTCTCTGAGCATCTGTCATGGCTGATTACAAACACACCCTGAATTTTCCCGATACGCCTTTTCCCATGCGCGGCGATTTGCCCAAGCGCGAGCCGCAATGGGTCGCGGCATGGCAGGAGAAAAAGCTCTACCAGAAAATCCGCGCCATTTCTTCCGGTCGCCCGCGCTTTACCCTGCACGACGGGCCGCCCTATGCCAATGGCGATATTCACATCGGTCACGCGGTGAACAAGGTGTTGAAGGACATCATTATTCGCAGCAAGACACTCTCGGGTTTCGACGCGCCCTATGTGCCGGGTTGGGATTGTCACGGACTACCCATTGAGCATCAGATTGAAAAGCTGCACGGCAAGCATCTGCCCGCCGACAAGGTGCGCGAACTCTGCCGCGCCTACGCCGCAGAGCAGGTGGAACGGCAGAAAAAGGATTTCATTCGTCTGGGCGTTTTAGGTGATTGGGATCATCCTTATCTCACGATGGATTTTCAGGCGGAAGCCGACGAAATCCGCGCTCTGGGCAAAATTCTGGAACAGGGTTATCTGTATCAAGGCTTGAAGCCGGTGAACTGGTGTCTGGATTGCGGCTCGGCGCTGGCGGAAGCGGAAGTGGAATACGAGGATAAAACCTCGACCGCCATCGACGTGGCGTTTCCTGTCGCAGACGACCAACTTGCCAGACTCGCGGCGATTTTCGGCGTGTCTGACCTCAGCGCCCCCGTCTTCGCCGTCATCTGGACTACCACGCCGTGGACGTTGCCCGCCAACGAAGCGGTGTGCGTGCATCCCGAATTGACCTACGAACTCTACGATACGCCGCGCGGCAAACTGATTTTGGGGCGCGAACTGGCGGCTGCCGCTTTGTCGCGCTACGAACTGACAGGCGAAGTTTTGGCGAGCTGTTCCGGCGTCGCGCTGGAAGGTTTGGCATTGCGCCACCCGTTCCAGTCACGCAGGGTCAATCTCATTTGCGGCGAACACGTCACCACCGAAGCGGGCACGGGACTCGTGCACACCGCCCCGGCGCACGGCGCGGACGACTATGTGGCAGGCAAGCGTTACGGTCTGCCCGTGAATAATCCGGTGGGCAACGACGGCGCGTTTCTGGCGAACACACCGCCCATGTCCGTAGGCGAGCTGGCAGGCAAGAGCGTTTGGGACGCCAATCCGCTGGTGGTGGAGGAACTCGAAGCCAAGGGACTGCTTTTGCAACAGGAAAAAATCCGCCACAGTTATCCGCATTGCTGGCGGCATAAAACGCCCATTATTTTCCGCGCCACGACGCAATGGTTCATCGGCATGGCGCAGCGCGCGCAGGGCGACGAGCAAAATCCTGCCCTGCGCGAAATCGCTGAAAAAGCCATCGAAGAGACGGATTTTTTCCCCGCGTGGGGACGCGCCCGACTGGAAGGCATGATGAAAACCCGCCCCGACTGGTGCATCTCGCGCCAACGCAACTGGGGCGTGCCAATTCCCTTCTTTTTGCACAAGGAAACCGGGCAGCCGCATCCGCGCACGCCGGAGATCATCGAAGCCGTGGCAAAGCGAGTCGAGCAATCCGGCATCGAAGCCTGGTTCTCGCTTGACCCCGCCGAACTGTTGGGCGGCGAGGCAAAAGATTACGTGAAAATGAAAGACACGCTTGATGTCTGGTTCGATTCCGGCTCGACCCATTGGCACGTCATGCGCGGTTCGCACGATGCCGCCCACGATTGGCCTGCCGACCTGTATCTGGAAGGCTCCGACCAGCATCGCGGCTGGTTCCAGAGTTCGCTCCTGACGGGCTGCGCGCTCGATGGCGCCGCCCCCTACAAGGCATTGCTCACGCATGGTTTCGTGGTCGACGGCAAGGGGCGCAAGATGTCCAAGTCTTTGGGCAACGTCATCGCGCCGCAACAGGTCGCGGACAAAATGGGCGTGGAAATCCTGCGTCTGTGGATTGCCTCAACCGACTATTCCGGCGAACTCTCGCTTTCCGACGAAATTTTGAAGCGCGTCGTCGAAGCCTACCGCCGCATCCGCAACACCGTGCGCTTTCTGCTCGCCAATGTCGCCGATTTTGACGCCGAAAAGGACATGTTGCCGGTTGAAAAATGGCTGGAAATCGACCGCTACGCGCTCTCCTTCACCCGCGCCTTGCAGGATGAAGTGACGGCGAATTACAAGGATTATGAATTCCATTCCATCGCGCAGGCATTGCAAAATTTCTGCTCTGAAACTTTGGGCGCGTTTTATCTGGATATTCTCAAAGACCGCCTGTACACCACGGCGGAAAATTCCCGCGCCCGCCGTTCGGCGCAAAGCGCCCTCTGGCACATCCTTCAGACCCTCGTCCGGCTGATGGCACCCATTTTGAGTTTCACCGCCGAAGAAATCTGGCAAACGCTGACCCGAAATCCCGATGATTCCATCATGCTGCATGAGTGGCATGAATTGCCCGCTGACACGGCTGCCGTCAGCACGGATGCGGAACGCCCGGCAACTAGGCTGCAAGAACGTTGGATGAACATTCGCGCCATCCGCGCCGAAGTCCTGAAAGCGCTGGAAGAATTGCGTGTCGCCGGAAAAATCGGCTCGTCCCTGCAAGCGGCCATCACCCTCACCGCCGAAGGTGAACAATATGATGCGCTCGCAGCCCTGGGCGATGACCTCAAATTCGTCTTCATCACCTCCGCCGCCGCGCTGAACCAAGGCAAATTCGCCATTGAAGTCGTCCCCGCCAATGGCGCCAAATGCGAACGCTGCTGGCACGTGCGCGAAGATGTCGGCACAGACGCCGAACACCCCGACCTCTGCGGACGCTGCGTCAGCAACCTGTATGGCGCAGGCGAGGCGCGAGAACATGCGTAAAGCGACACGCCTGTTTCTTCTCTGGCTCGCCGCAGCCGCCCTCGTGGTCGTGGCGGACCAGGCCAGCAAACTCGCCGTGCTCGCCCATTTTCAACTGGGCGAACGCCTGCCGCTGACCGACTTTTTCAACCTCGTGCTGGTGTATAACCCCGGTTCCGCGTTCAGTCTGCTGGCGGGCGCAGGTGGTTGGCAGAAATGGCTATTCACCGCCCTCGCCCTCGCCATTTCCGCCTGGATACTCCGCGCGCTCTGGCAACAGCCCGAACAAAAACTGCAAAGCGCCGCCTTGTCCCTCATCATGGGCGGTGCCATCGGCAATGTCATCGACCGCCTCGCCTACGGTGCGGTGGTGGATTTTCTCGATTTTTACGTCGCAAGCTGGCACTGGCCAGCCTTCAACATTGCGGACTCTGGAATTTGCGTGGGGGCAGTTTTGTTGCTGTTATCTGGTTTCAAGCAATCCGGTGCAAACACATGAATGCATTTAATTTCTGCTCCTCCTCGTGGGGGAGGCATGATTTCGTCCCCGCCCCTCTCGTAGGGGAGGGAAAGGGGCTGGTTCAGCAGGGCAATTGCATGAATGCTAATGAAATCACCAATACCGCTTTTCGTGAGGCACGGCTGTACGGGCACGGCGCGCCGTGCCCCTACTCCCCTTTTCACTCCCTCTCCCCTTGTGGGAGAGGGGTGGCAGCGATTCAGCACGGAATTACGCTTGCACATGCTGAACCATACCCCTCTTCCGCGCTTTTACGTAAATTCGCGGGGCACCTTCTCCCACAAGGGGAGAGGGGCGGTTCGCGCCGAACCGCCGTACCCCTCTCCCAGAGGGGAGATTTACACTTGATCGCAAAATATGACCACCGACGAAACAACCCCTGACCTTTTCGCTGAACCGCCCACGGATTTGCCAATTGAAGCGGCAGAACCCTCCGTCACCCCACCGCTGATGCCCCCGCCGCCGGACATCCCGCCGCCTTCCGGTCTTGCCTTGAACATTCAGGATGAAGACGACGGCACGAGCGTGTTGCTGCATGAATCGGCTTCGCGTGATTACCTCGAATACGCGGTTGCCGTGGTCAAGGGGCGGGCGTTGCCCGATGTGAAGGACGGCATGAAGCCGGTGCAACGGCGCGTGTTGTTTACCATGCGCGAACTGGGGCTTTCCGCCACGACCAAACCCGTGAAATCCGCCCGCGTGGTGGGCGATGTGATGGGCAAATACCATCCGCATGGCGACTCTTCCATTTATGACGCAATGGTGCGCGTGGCGCAGCCCTTCATGTTGCGATATCCGCTCGTGGATGGTCAGGGTAATTTTGGCTCGCGCGATGGCGACAGCGCCGCCGCCATGCGTTACACGGAAGCACGGCTGACGCCCATTGCCGACCTGCTGCTCTCTGAACTCTCCGAAGGCACGGTCGATTTTCAGCCCAATTATGACGGCGCGTTTGATGAGCCGGCGTTTCTTCCGGCGCGGCTGCCGTTTTTGCTGTTAAATGGCGCGTCCGGCATTGCCGTGGGCATGGCGACCGAAATTCCGTCGCACAACCTGCGTGAAACCGCCAACGCCGCCATTCACCTGCTGCAACACCCGGATGCTTCTCTGGAAGATATGCTCGCGCACATCCCCGGACCTGATTATCCCGGCGGCGCGCAGATTATCTCCCCCGCCGCCGACATTGCCGCCGCCTATCGCACGGGGCGTGGCAGCTTGCGGGTGCGGGCGCGCTACGAGATTGAGGAATTGGCGCGTGGCGCGTGGCAGGTGGTGGTTCGGGAACTGCCGCCGGGCGTTTCGGCAGCAAAGGTCTTGTCTGAAATCGGCGCGATCACGAATCCCCAGCCCCGCGCCGGGAAAAAAAGCATCGAGCAATCCGCCGTGCAGTTGAAAAACCTGTTTACCTCGCAACTGGACAAGCAGCGGGATGAATCCGGCAAGGATGATGATGTGCGTGTTGTTTTTGAGCCTTCGAGTTCCCGCCAGAACCGCGAGGAATTTGTCGCCCTCTTGCTCGCCCACACCAGTCTGGAAACCAACGCCCCGATCAACCTCGTCGCCGTCGGGCTGGATGGTCGCCCCTGCCAGAAATCGCTGCCGGAAGTCCTGGGCGAATGGTGCCGCTTTCGCACACGCACGGTCACGCGCCGCACAAGGCACCGGCTGCAAAAAACCGAAGACCGCATCCACATCCTCGAAGGGCGGCACATTGTTTTTTTGAACATCGACGAGGTGATTCGCCTCATCCGCGAATCGGACGAACCCAAACCGGCGCTGATCGCCCGCTTCGCCCTCTCTGATCGGCAAGCCGAGGACATTCTGGAAATCCGCCTCCGGCAACTGGCAAGGCTGGAAGGCATCAAAATCGAACAGGAACTCGCCAAACTGCGCGAGGAACAGGAAGCGCTGGAACGTCTGCTGGGCGATGAAGTTCTGTTGAAAAAACTGGTCATCAAAGAAATCCGCGATGACGCCCAAAAATACGGCGATGAACGCCGCACCCTCATCCAGCCCGCCGCCACCGCTTCCCGCGCCGAAGTCGCCGCCGTCGCCGATGAACCCGTCACCGTCATCGTGTCCGAAAAAGGCTGGGCGCGGGTGCGGCAGGGGCACGGACTCGACCTCTCCGGCGTCGTTTTCAAGGACGGCGACCGCGCAGGTTCTTCGCACGAATGCCGCAGCATCGATTCGCTCGCCATCCTCGCCGACGATGGTCGCGCCTACACTGTCGCCGTCGCCCAACTGCCCGATGGCAGAGGCATGGGCGCGCCGCTCTCATCCTTCGTGGATATGGGTGCCAGCCACATCGCGCATGTCATCGTCGGCAAGCCGGAAGAAGACTATTTCATCGCCAAAAATTCCGGCTACGGCTTTATCTGCACCCTCGCCGACCTTTTTTCACGCCAAAAAGCGGGCAAGGCGTTTCTCTCCGTGGAAGACCACGCCCGCATCCTGCCGCCAGAACGCATCCCGCCCGCGCTCCCGGAACAAACCGCCCACCTTGCCGCGCTCTCTTGCGACGGACGGCTGCTCATCTTCCCGTTAGAACAGATGAAACGACTCTCCGGCGGCAAGGGCGTACAAATCATCGGCTTGAAAGGCAGCGAAACCCTGACGCAAACCCTGGTCAGCCCAGGCCCCGTCGTCAAAATTCGCGGCGTGTTCCGGGGCAAGGCAAAAGAAGTCCTCTCTGACGCCCATCACCTCGGACAACGCGCCCGTCGAGGCGCAGGCGTCGGCGTCATCAAAGACCCCGTGCTGCACATTTCGGAAACGCAGGCAATGCCGCCGGAACCGCCGGATTTATTGACGCTGTAACTTCGCGCCCTCTCCCTCATGCTGATGTTTACCCACAATTTCATATGGATACCCCGTAGGTTGGGAAAGCCGATGAGCGGCGTTCAGACCGATTGTTCACAACCGTCGGGTTCAACTTCGCTTACCCAACCTACGAGAAACTACGCTCGCCGTCATTGCGAGGAGCGTAGCGACGCGGCAATCTTGGCAACGATGGAAGATTGCCGCGTCGCTACGCTCCTCGCAATGACGCGGTTGCCTGACATTCGCAGGGTTTGGGGCATCCATATAGGAATTGTGGGTAAACATCAGCCACAAAGAACGAGGGGCGATCCATGCTGACGCCATGCCTGACCTTCCCCATAAACCAACCCCTCAACCCTGATTGATTGTCTGAATTCCGAAAGGCGCTCTCCACCATGTTTCGCCACATCCCCGCACACACGCATGCTTCTGCCCATACCGGAATCGGTCTGCGCCAACATCTGGCTTTTTTGGCGGGATGTGTCGTCTCGTTACTGATCCTCATGACGCTGTTGCGGCTTGCCCTGTTGCTGTTCAACTACGAGTTGGCGGGTGACGCAAGCGGGGCAAGTCTGGCGGCGGCGTTTGGCAATGGTCTGCGTTTTGACCTGCGGCTGACGGTCTTTCTCGCGCTTCCCCTGATTCTGGCGTTGGCGTATCGCCCGGCGATGACGCATCGCCTCTGGCAGCGTCTTTGGCTTTGCGCCAGCGCCAGTCTGGTCATTCTGCTCGGCATGATCGAGCTTAATTTTTATCAGGAATTTCACCAAAGGCTCAACGCCCTCGTCTTCCAGTATCTGCAAGAAGACCCGGCCACCGTGTTGAGTATGCTCTGGTACGGTTTCCCGGTACTGCGCCTGTTGGGTATCTGGCTGGTTTTGAGCGCGGCATTCTTCATCCTGTTGGGCTGGCTCGACAGGCGCACACGAGGAGAGGCGCAGGTTACAGGGGCGCGCCCACACGCGTCGATGCCTGTTCACGCGCTCATCCTGCTCCTCTGTCTGGCGCTCGCGGCGGTCGCCCTTCGCGGCACCTTGCGTCAAGGTCCGCCCCTGCGCTGGGGCGACGCGTTTACGACCCATTCAACCTTTGCCAATCATCTGGGGCTGAACGGCGCCTTGAGCCTCTATGACGCTGCCAAAAACCGTTACTCGGATCAGCGCGCCAAGGTCTGGAAAGACCGGATGCCCACCGAACAGGCGACGACGCTCACCCGCACGCTCCTGCTCACGGAACACGAACGTCTGGTCGACGCGGACAGCGCGGCGATTCGCCGTGACTTTTTGCCGCCGCACAACACGCGCTTGCCGATTCGTAATGTGGTCGTCATCCTGATGGAGAGTTTCGCCGGGCGCTTTGTGGGCGCGCTGGGGGGCGAAGCGGGCATCACGCCGAACTTTGACCGACTGAGCGAAGAAGGTCTGCTGTTTCGCAGATTCTTCTCCAATGGCACCCACACCCATCAAGGCATGTTCGCCACGATGGCGTGCTTTCCGAATTTACCCGGCTTTGAATACCTGATGCAGACGCCGGAAGGCGCGCATCAATTCTCCGGTCTGCCGCAATTACTCAGCGCGCGCAACTTTAACGACCTGTATGTTTACAACGGCGATTTTGCGTGGGACAACCAGCGCGGCTTTTTCAGTAATCAGGGCATGACCCGTTTTATCGGTCGCCATGACTTCATCAATCCCGTCGTTTCCGACCCGACCTGGGGCGTCTCCGATCAGGACATGTTTGACCGCGCCGCCTACGAACTGGCGCAGCAAGACCTCCAAAAACCCTTCTACGCCCTGCTGCAAACGCTTTCAAACCATACGCCTTACGCGCTGCCTGACCCCTTGCCGGTTCAAGCCGTCAGCGGTCACGGCTCGCTGGATGAACACCTGACGGCCATGCGCTATTCCGATTGGGCATTGGGACAATTCTTCGCCAGGGCGCGGCAATCGCCGTATTTCAAAAACACCCTGTTCGTGGTGGTCGGCGACCACGGCTTTGGCGCGCATGAGCAGCTCACGGAAATGGATTTATACCGTTTCAATGTCCCCCTGCTGCTAATCGCACCCGGCATTCAGGAAACTTTTGGCAAGACTCAGGATACCGTTGGCAGCCAGGTCGACGTCGTGCCGACCATCATGGGCAGGCTGGAAGGCGCGGTACGCCACCAATGCTGGGGACGCGACCTGTTGAGCCTGCCTGCTGACGATGATGGCTTTGCCATCATCAAGCCCTCCGGCGGCGACCAGACCGTTGCCATCATCCGGGGAGAACATCTGCTGGTCCTGCCCAGGGACATGCCGACTCGCCGCTATCGCTATCGTCTTGGCGCCGCGCCGCAAGGAACGCTCATCCCCGCCAGCGAATCCACGGCGCAGGATGATGTCATGGAACAACAATTACGGGCTTACCTGCAAACCGCAACCCACAGCCTCATCGACAATACCGCAGGCGTTGCCGACAAGCCTTCGAAATAAGCCGCTCCTCGCTTTTGACGGCAAAACCTGGGAGCGCCGGCGTCCCCGCCGGCGGGTTTGGCTCCGCGCGAAAAATCTTAAAACCGCCGGCGAGGACGCCGGCGCTCCCAGGTTTTATGCCTTCAACATCCAAACATCGCCCGATTTATGTTGGCACAAAAACACTATATTTAGTCAACTTGTTGAGTATCACCACTACATGTAGTAGATTTACGCCCCAACGAAAAACATAATTCCTCTCCCCAGAACATCCGCAGGAGCCACACCACATGAATCACGCCGCCGAACAGCTTTCGCTTGCCGCCATTCCCGCCGCCCCCGAATTTCCGCCTTTAAAGGAGCAGGAAATTTCCGGTGAGGTGTTGCTGGAAAAATACGCCAAGGGCAAGGAGATGAATGTCCATGACGTGCGCCGACGGGTGGCGCGCGCGCTGGCGCAGGTGGAATCTGAAAAAGACCGCCCGCACTGGGAAGCGCGCTTTCTCTGGGCGCAGGAAAACGGGTTCATCCCCGCCGGACGCATCAATTCCGCTGCCGGTACGGATTTGCAGGCGACGCTGATCAACTGTTTCGTGCAACCGGTAGGCGATTCCATTGTGGAAGTCACCGACGGTCGCCCCGGCATTTACACGGCGCTGGCGCAGGCGGCGGAAACCATGCGGCGCGGCGGCGGGGTGGGTTACGATTTTTCCAGCATCCGTCCTTCCGGCGCGCGGGTGAAAGGCACGCAATCACGGGCTTCCGGTCCCGTTTCTTACATGCGGGTCTTCGACCGTTCCTGCGAGACGGTGGAATCCGCAGGCGCCAGGCGCGGGGCGCAGATGGGCGTGTTGCGCTGCGACCACCCGGATATTGAGGATTTCATCCACGCCAAGGATCAGGGCGATCTGACCAATTTCAACATTTCCATCGGCGTCACCGACGAGTTTATGCGGGCGGTGGACGCCGATGGCATGGTGGAGCTTGCCCACCGCGCGGAACCCAATGCCGACATGAAGGATGAGGGCGCTTTCCAGCGCGATGACGGTCTCTGGGTGTATCGCAAGCTGCGCGCCCGCGAGTTGTGGGATCAGGTGATGAAATCCACCTACGACCACGCCGAGCCGGGCATTCTCTTTCTTGACCGCATGAATCGGGATAACAACCTGAATTACTGCGAAGTCATCGAGGCGACCAACCCTTGCGCCGAGCAACCCCTGCCGCCTTATGGCTGCTGCTGTCTGGGTTCCATCAATTTGCCCCTGTTCGTGCGAAATCCGTTTTCCGAACAGGCGGAATTCGATTTTGACGCGTTCGCCGAGGTGATTCGCGTTTCTGCCCGCATGTTGGATAACGTGCTGGAAGCCACCCACTGGCCGCTGGCGCAGCAGCAACAGGAAGCCGCCAACAAACGCCGCATCGGGCTGGGTTATACCGGTCTGGGCGATGCGCTCGCCATGTTGCAATTGCGCTACGACCGCCCCGAAGCCCGCGCTGTGGCGGCGCGCATCAGCGAATTCATGCGTGATACGGCGTATCTGCATTCGGCGGAACTATCGCGCGAGCGCGGCGCGTTCCCCCTCTTTAACGCCGAACTGTATCTCTCCGGCGGCAATTTCGCTTCCCGTCTGCCCGCCGAAATCAAGGCGACAATCCGCGCGCATGGGCTGCGAAATTCGCACCTGCTCTCCATCGCGCCCACCGGCACCATTTCGCTGGCGTTTGCCGACAACGCCTCGAACGGCATCGAACCGCCGTTTTCCTGGATGTACAAGCGCAAAAAACGCATGGCGGATGGCACCATCAAGGAATATCCGGTCGAGGATTACGCCTGGCGGCTGTATCGACACCTCGGCGGCGACGTGGACAAGCTGCCC